>JAYVBN010000586.1:0-3667 GCA_043750455.1 Bacteroidia bacterium
TACTGAAAAATTGGAAGGCTTTCGGGCTGACCATATGGTGAATAATCCAATCACGGTCATTACTATGGCAGTGATGAGTTGAAAATTTTCAATGATCACGGGTGAAGAGGTCACCCAATCTTCGAACACCACCGCTATCCAAGCATAAGGATATTCTATGATCGCGACAGCAATTGAAAAGCGAAGTGCGATTTTTATTTTGTGTTCCAACCCTAATTGCAGTATAGCCAGGTTCATTGTACCCGGTGGGATGGAGCCCAGGAAACTGAAGATGAGGCCGGCTAAGAATACCTGGAGGATCATGGTTTAATGGGGTTCGAAAATAAGTTTATATATGGGAAGTTGACAGTTAAACAATAGGCAATTGACAACATATTTCTTTGTCAATTGATTTTTGTCAACTGTCAATTCGATTTCTTGAGTGCTTTAAACTTTCTATAAATCTCACGTCCTTCTTTTAGCGAAAGATAAGGAACTCCGCGCTTGTGATTTTCAACACTTACGCGATGCATGTTTTTCCAGTGCGTAATCAAAACTCCAATAGCAATCCATAAGGATGAACCCGGTTGATAGATATGAGAAGGCTCTGCACCACACCCATTGAGTTCTACTATTTTTATATTCCCGTTTTCTAAATCCAGAAGGGAAGCGCATCGCAGATCGTATCGGCCGAAATAGAAGCCCTTGATTTGTTTGCTGATCCGATCAAAAGAGTTTGAAAGCTTTTCTGTAATCAGGTGATTGCCATTTAAAAATGTTGTGCCCAGGCAGTGGTTGCCAATAGAGACCAACTCTAATTTGTTTCCTGTGTTCAACACTTCATTCAATCTATCTTGATAAACTTTTTTGAGAGTTTCCCACTGAAGACTTGCGCGGTCTTTTTCTAAAATCAATTGTTGGATGGTTTTTCTTCCATCCCCCTCAATATATAAAAACTCTTTTGCAGTGATGGAATTGACAACTCCGTTTTCTTCGTTTGGGAATCGAACATAGAATACGCCAAACTCAAGCGGAAGGTCTACCATCTCCTGAATGAGAAAATCGATTTTAATTTCGGAGAGATACAGATCAACTTGTTC
Source organism: Bacteroidia bacterium (assembly GCA_043750455.1). Classification (GTDB taxonomy): domain Bacteria; phylum Bacteroidota; class Bacteroidia; order Cytophagales; family Cyclobacteriaceae; genus ELB16-189. Next base: position 1,080 of record JAYVBN010000586.1, read on the forward strand.
TTCATTCTGGATTCTTCTCACCATCCAACCGCGTTCACCTAAATCAGGTTTAAAGATGACGGGGAAAGTAAATGCATTTCTTTTCATCACATCCAAGACCTGTTCGTGTGTGGATGGAAGTTTTATTAAAACAGTTTTAGGTTTTACTTCATTGGGCACAAGATTGAGAACCTCGAATTTTGATTCTCCCATCATGCCACCTGTGAGTATACCTGGATTAGAGGCAGAAAAATAAAGTAAGGAGCGTTCTTTCAAGGAATACCATATCCATAATAAAAATATCGGAGCCTGGATGATTCCAAACGGCCAATATTCCCAGCTTGTTAATTTGAAAAAAAAATTGCGAGGAAAAATAATAGTGGAAAATTTCATCCCTATCGGGAAGTTACCATACCCGATTCTTTATAACGAATAGTAGAAACGGCAATTCCAAAATCGGCAGGAAGGGTTACATATTCAGCTACTTCACGAATTCCTATTTTCATGATGGCCATATGATGCACGGCATGTTCAATATTGTAGGTAAGCTCGCGTAAATAGTTAGTTGAAATAGTTAAGCAGTCCTCACTATCACGATCGTAACCAACCTCCAATTGAAGAACCTGATCTGAATTTTGATTAGAAACAAATTCTTTGATGCGTTCAATAGCGGCAAGGGCAAGAAACTTGTCGCTTTCAATCAGTTTATCATGCTCACGTTTGTCGTAGTTGACCAGCCCCTTTTTAAAACCTTGTTCCAGACAAATAAAGAACTCAACGGTGTGACGTAAGTGTTGACCCACAGTTGAACCGCTTAAAGTCTTTGATGGTTTGCAAAAAGCTTTTTCATCCATTTGCCCGATTACCCCAGCTAACTGGTCGAGTATGTCAAGGCAGGCATTCTTAATTTGCATAGGAGAAACGATAACGTAAAGATATGTAAAACAGGTTTTATTTAATAAGGTCTAAAACAAACAATCGGGTTTCAAGGGATAAATTTTTTCCAGTTTTGGTCGCCTTTTGACTTTAACGGCATTTCATTCTTGTTCCAGTCGGTTAAAGTGTTGGTGCCCCAGTAATTGTAGAACAAGTAAAGCCGGCCATCGAGGATCTTATACGTCTCTGGATCAACCTTCACTTTTTCGCCAGATTCACCCATCGCGTAGGCACACCAGCCACCATAGGCAGGCTCATATTTTTCTGGATTGGCTTTGAACTTGTTCAGGTTAGCAGTACTCCTAAACAAATAGACAATGCCATTATAGATAAACTTTACATCTTCTTTTCCTTCTGTTGGCTTATTATCAAAGTAGCTGACAGGATCGTAACCTTCGATAGCAATTTCTTTCTTGATGTTGAAATTCTTTTTCCGCGTTTCATTGCTTTGAGCCAGGGAAAAAGTAAAGATGAATAGGAGGAGTATCAGGGAAATGCTCTTTTTCATAGAACGGTCATATGGGTACATCATAAATGTGTATGACAAAGAACGGTTCTTTGACAACTCTGGTTTGTCGGGTTGGATACAATTGGCCATGAAAAAAAGTGAATCAATAAGGGTAGAGACGCATAATCATGCATCTCTATCCTTCAATATTTCCCAAACCAATTCGGGTTCATATCCCTTTGAAATAGCAAAACGTGCTACTTTGTTTCGTTTGGCAAACAGGTTTTCCTCTGAAATTTCCGCTCCTTTTTTCTTTAGAAGAATGCGCAGTGTTTTGTTATAATCGACCGAGTCGATTTCCTTCAACCCGCGGGCAATGCAATTTCTGGTTAGCCCTAAGCTTTCTAATTCATGCTCGATCTTATTTCTTCCCCACTTCTTCATCCGGAACTTTCCTCCGGCAAAAGCTTTTGCAAAGCGTTCTTCGTTTACAAAGTTGTCGGTGATCAAGCGTGAGATAATTTCATCTACTTCATCTGTGGATAGTCCGTACGAGTAAAGCTTGTATTTTACTTCCTGATGGCACCGCTCCTGGTAGGCGCAGTACTTTTGGATTTTGCCTAGTGCCTGGGCAGGTGTGATTCTGGTTTCTTGATTCTGGTTTCTTGACTCTTGAAATCTGGTGGTTGGTTTCATCAGGACAATTTGATTTTCCAGTATCCAGAATCAAGCGTCCGGCATCTGCTTTCTATTTCACTAACCTCTTTGTCTTTAAAATGCTGGCAACGAATTTTCGCTCGTTATCAGTATTGAAAATTTTAAAGGGCAGATGAATAAGCTGAGCTTTGTTGACCCACAATAAAAAATGGTCTTTCCGCACTTGGGCACTTTTAATCTGATCCCACTTCATGGGCATACCTTCACGTGCGTTAAGTTTCATTACAATCTGCTGGCTAGTGATTTCGTAGCTGAATCGCTCGAACAACATTTTACCTTGTTCAAGTTGTGTTACACCGTAAAACTGAAGCCACCAAAACAACAGGTAAAGCCCACCACCTAACAGCGCACCAATAAACCACCAGAAACTGGGTACCCACAAATAGAGCAAGCAAATGGCCAATACGATCAGGCTCACCCACCATTGCTGTTTCAAAATATTGCGTAGAGCCATTTTGATGTACTCTTTCTTTTCTAAGCGATAATTCTTCGTCTTTACAATCATATA
>JAYVBN010000587.1:0-16160 GCA_043750455.1 Bacteroidia bacterium
CCCATCTCTATGGCTACTCTGCCATGACAGAAGATGAAATGCAAGGCCTTGCCAACCAGTATCTGTTTGTTCTTGATCCAGAATTTGTAAAAGTGATCCAAACCAAATCGGGAGAAACGATTGCCTTTGGTGTAGGTATGCCCGACATCAGCAAGGGCATACAGAAAGCCAAAGGGAAATTATTCCCCTTCGGGTTTATTCATATCATCAGGGCTTCGCGCAAAGCAAAACAACTCAATTTAATGTTGGGTGCTGTTAAGCAAGGCTTTCGTGGAATAGGATTAAATGTGTTGCTCGGAAAAGCTATGCTTGAATCAGCACGCAAGCGCGGCTTCACGGTTATGGATAGTCATCTGATATTGGAAACAAATAAACCGATGAGATCAGAATTTGAAAAAGTAGGAGGAACAATTTACAAACGGTACCGGGTCTATCAGAAACAATTATAAAGTTCAGCTAGCCAAGTTGATTTGAAAGGCAATAGCCCTCCTGGTATGCTCTGTAATTTTAAAACGATTATCAACACGATGGCCTGCTACCCATACAATCTCTCCTTTTGATTCCAGTACCGTCACCGAATCTTTTTCAGCAACAGATATTTTCTGATCGATCAGAAAATCACTGATCTTTTTATGATGCTCCATCCCCAATGGGCAAAACGAATCTCCGGCCTTCCACTTTCGCCAGCGCAATGGAAAGTGCAATCGCTCAACATCCAGAATACCTTCCGATCGGTTAGTTTTAATAACGGGCTCACATTCTTTTATGTGAAGATTCCAGGGACCCAGTATGGCCTGAATTTGACCCGCTTGAATCTCTGTTTGCTCCCACAAATTCTGCTGATTGGAAATAATCAAACTTTCACGATCAATTATCAATTGACTGAAGGCTGTTAAAAACTTTTTGCCGGATTGGCTGTGAATGGATTGAATGATCTCCTCGCATTGCTCCATATTAAAACCGAAATGTTTTATCAGTTCCCACAACACAGGTGCCGCATAATGAAACGATCGAAAAGCTTCCTTTCTAATAAAAGTTTTTCCATCAATTGTTTTCACAAAAGAGTTTTCCAATTCCTTTTGGCCTGCGCTCATCAACTCCACTCCTCCCCTTACTTTTTCGAGTGTAATGGAAAATGTATGCTCGATGGAAGGATTGATTTCCTTGAGCAATGGAATTATCTGATGACGTAAAAAATTTCGTTGATAGTCATCCGTCAAATTACTGCTATCCTCTCTCCATTTTATTTTTTCAGCAGTAGCATAGGCTTCAATTTCGGTACGTGATGCAAAAAGCATGGGCCGGATAATAAATCTATTTTCCAAAGGAATTCCGGCAAGGCCTTGTACTCCGGTGCCTTTGCAAAGATTGAGTAAAACTGTTTCCAGGGAATCATTAAGATGGTGTGCTGTTGCAAGTTTATCAAGCCTTTCCTGTTCCAATAACTCCTCAAACCAGGCATACCGTAATTGGCGTGCAGCAATCTGAATAGATAAGCTATTTTCCCAGGCATAATTATTGGTGTCAAACTGTTCACTATAAAACGGTATTTTCAAATGATCACATTGTTCTTTCACAAACTGCTCATCTCCGTACGACTCAGCACCTCTCAATTGAAAATTGCAATGCGCTACAGCAATAGAATAACCGGACTGGTGAAACAGGTGGAGCATCACCATGGAATCCAACCCTCCGCTTACAGCCAAAAGGATTTTATCGGTAGCTTTGCAAAGCTGGTGACGGGCAATATGATCATGAAAAAGCTTTAGCACAGTCAAATTTACGAGTTAGATGCGCCATTTACGATTTTCTTTCCCTCTCAACTTTAAGATTTTAGCAGTAATCACCACTTGTTTTTTTTTCGCCTGCTTCAGCCCCCAGGCATACGGTCAAAAAAGGGTGAAATTAAAACACGCTGATGTCGGTAAAGGTGGAGTTAAGGACGGTGCTCGCATTGACAGATTTATCGGGAATGTGATATTCGTTCAAAACAACACAACCATCTACTGCGACTCAGCCATTTTTTATAAATCAAAAAATACGGTTGATGCATATGGTAAAATACGGATTACAGAAGGAGACTCAGTAACCGTAACATCATCTGCACTTACGTATGACGGCAACTCAAAAACCGCATTCCTCAGACGAAATGTTGTCTTCACGAAACTTGGAATTGCAACACTTTATACAGACTTCCTGGATTATGACCGCAAGAAAAACGAAGCCCGCTATTTTAATGGGGGAAAGCTGGTGGATAGTACCAATACACTCACCAGTAAAAAAGGCTACTATGCAATTCCTACCAACATGGCCTCATTTAAAACAGATGTTGTGGGCGTAAATCCTGATTACACACTCAACTCTGACACTCTTCAATATAATTCCAAAACGAAAATCATTTATTTCCGAGATCACACCACAGTAAAAGGTAGCAAAGACGGAGAAACAGCTGTATATCAAAGTGGGTTCTATGATACAAATCAAAAACTTTCATCCCTTAACAAAGGTGAGATTGAAACAAAGTCATATCGAATGAAAGGCCTTACTTACTTTTTGGATGACGTTAAAAAATTTTACAAAGCAAAAGGGAAAGTAGTGATGACGTCAAAGGAAGAAAACACAATTATATATGGCGATGACGGGGACTACGACAAGGCTAAAGGACTGACAAAGGTGTACGGAAATGCCTATGTGGCCAAAGTCGATAATGATCTTGATACACTTTTTATTTCAGCTGATACACTGGTTTCAATTGAAAATGACGACCCTAAGAAAAAGAGATTACTTGCTTATAACAATGTCAAAATTTTTAAAGCGGATATGCAGGGAAAATCTGATTCTCTTGCCTACACCACTGCAGACTCAACCCTGTATTTTTATTCTGATCCTGTTCTATGGACTTCTGGCAATCAAATGACGGCCGATTCCATCCGCATACTTCTGAAAGGAAGGAGCATTGACAAAGTTTATCTGGTTGACAACTCTTTCGTGATTTCAGAGGACACCTTAAAAAATTATAACCAAATAAAAGGACGGCTAATGATTGCCAATTTCAATGGTCAGACCATCACGAATGTTACTGTTCAGGGCAATGGCGAGAGCCTTTACTATGCACTTCAAGAAGCTGAGGAAGACAAAAACAAGGTTGATTCGATTGAGCCTGTGCCCACCTATACCATGGGCATGAATAAAATTATTTGTAGCAACATGAAAATCAATTTCAAAGAGGGCAAAGTAAATAATATCAGTTTTTACGTTAAACCAGATGCCTCCTTTATCCCACCCCACGAACTGGAGGAAGGTGAAACACGCCTTAAGGGTTTCAGATGGCGAAATGAAGAAAAGCCTAATAAGGAGGACGTGATCAAAAAATAAAAATCCCTGTTAACGGGCAAGAGGTTAAAATTATTGTCCGCGCCAGTCACATTTTTTACTTTTTATTAGGACAAAAATGCATGAAATGCTATATTTCACTTGAATTAGTGTTTTTATGAAGTTGTGGTTGATTTTTCTGATGGTGATTGTGGGTAGCACTGAGGCGTTGGCTCAGGGTTTTGATCTGGTTGATCGTCAGGATACCTATCAGGCCACTATTAGTGAAACATTAAGAATTCCATTAAAAATCAAAAACACAACTGATAAGCCACAATTCTATATTATTCGAAAAGGAAATAGTGATCTTGGTGGTACCCAAAAGGGCTATTTCTGTTTGGATAAAAATTGCCTTGACGCGGGAATTGATGAATTTTCAAAGCGTATTGAACCAGGAGAAACACTTACCGGTCTATATTACTCTCTTGAAACAGGCTTGATAACAGGCCAAAACAACCTAAAATTTGAAATTTTCATAAGAGGCAATCCAAATGGCTTAATTCAGCATCAGGTTAATATTAATATTGACGAACACCGGGCAAAATCATTTGTGTTTCAATCAAAAGACATCACCATTCAAGATGTGTACCCCAACCCTGTAACTGATCAAGCCTTTATTGATTATAAAATTCACACTGAATCCATGAAAGCAAAAGTTGTTATTCACAATATTTTGGGTAGTTCAATTGGCGATTATGAACTTCCAAATTCTGAAAGCAGGATCAAAATCTCAACCGATGACTTTACGTCAGGAGTCTACTTTTATACCTTATACCTAGATAACAACGGAGTACTTACCAGAAAACTCATTGTCAGAAAATAGGGGGTTATAGGATCAAATCCTCTCAAATTGATAATTCTTGACCTTATTGTATATTTGCCCGCTTATGCGAGCAAGACTTCACGGGTATTCTACTTTTTTGATCCTATTATTGGTTTTAGGCAGTGCCTGTAGCAAATTCAGGCACATTCAAAAAAGTGAGGATTGGCGCGTTAAATACGAAGCTGGTCTGGACTATTATAGCAAAAAAGACTATTACAGGGCAGCCATTTTGTTCGAAGAAATCCGACCAATAGTGAGAGGGCTTCCGGAAGGGGAAAAAGTGGAATTTTACCTGGCGTATTGTCAGTACTACGAGAAAACATATCTGCTCGCGTCCAACCAATTCAAGGTCTTTTACGAAACGTATGGTCGTAGTCCTTTGGTGGAAGAAGCTTATTTTATGTCTGCCTATTCTCTTTACATATCTTCTCCTACACAAAATCTTGACCAGACTAGTAGTATCGAAGCGATGAACACCATGCAGAACTTCCTCAATCAATACCCCGATAGTCAATACAGGGAAAAGGCTGTGGAGTCGATTGTGTTAAGTCAGAACAAACTGGAAGGCAAAGGCTACGAAAACGCTAAGCAATATCTTAAGTTGCGTCAGTATAAAGCCGCTGTCATTGCTTTTGATAACTTTAAAAAGAACTTCCCAGACTCTGATTATCTGGAGGAACTTGCCTACCTAAAGGTACTTTCACAATATAAATTGGCAACCCAAAGCTTTCAATCATTACAATTTGAACGGTTCTCAGCTGTTGTTGTTTTTTATCAGGAATTGGTAGACAATTTCCCTGGGAGCAAATATTTGAAAGAGGCAGAAAAACTTTATTCTGAAAGCTTGACGAAAATAAATAAATCAAAAACAATTAATTCATAAAACTATGGCAGTTCATCCTTCTATCATCACCCGCGATACCGATAAAATTTACAGCAAGACCGGTAATATTTACGAATCGGTTGTAATCATTTCAAAACGTGCCCGTCAGATTTCGGTTAACATCAAAGAAGAACTTAATAGCAAGTTGGCCGATTTCGCCACTACCGTTGACAATCTTGAGGAAGTGTTTGAAAACCGCGAGCAAATTGAAATCTCAAAATTCTATGAGCGTATGCCAAAGCCAACTTCAACCGCTATTGAAGAATTTATGGATGGCAAACTAATTGCGAGAACTCCTGTAGAAAGTACAGAGAAGCCAGCCATCTAAATTCATGCTTAGCGGGAAAAAAATAATCCTGGGTGTAAGCGGCAGTATAGCTGCTTACAAATCGGCTGTTTTAATCCGCTTACTTGTAAAAGCAGGTGCAGATGTGAGGGTTGTTATGACGCCTTCAGCGCATGATTTTATAACTCCATTAACACTCTCTACTCTTTCAAAGAATCCAGTACTGACTCATTTTGTTAAAGATGAATCTGGTCAATGGAATAATCATGTAGAGTTAGGGATGTGGGCCGATGCATTGGTTATTGCACCTGCAAGCGCCAATACCATTGCGAAGATGGCAAACGGAATTTGTGACAATCTTCTTCTGGCAGTCTACCTCTCTGCTCGCTCACCCATATTTGTTGCACCCGCAATGGATTTGGATATGCTCAAGCACCCTTCCACCCAGTCTAATATTTCAACGCTCATTAGCTGGGGAAATAATTTGATTGAACCTGGTTTCGGAGAGCTAGCCAGTGGTCTTGTTGGTACAGGTAGAATGGCCGAGCCAGAAGAAATACTAGTGCATCTTGAAAAATATTTTTCCGATAAAAAATTAAAAGGTAAAAAAGCATTGGTTACTGCTGGGCCTACCCATGAAGCTATTGATCCGGTTCGGTTTATCGGAAATAATTCCAGTGGCAAGATGGGCTTTGCTGTCGCTGAAGCACTTGCAGGTGAAGGCGCTATGGTGAAACTTGTTTCTGGCCCTACCTCGCTACTTACAACACATCCTAACATAGAAGTTAAAAAAGTAACATCAGCTAGTGAAATGTATCAGGCTTGTCTCGCTATTTTTCCATCGTCAGATATCACTGTTTTGTCCGCAGCCGTTGCCGATTATCGGCCGACAGTAATGGTAGATCAAAAAATCAAGAAAACAGAATCAAATCTGGTAATTGAACTTACTAAAACTCCGGACATTGCCTCCGAATTAGGAAAACTCAAACAAAAAGGTCAGTTCATTGTGGGTTTCGCCTTAGAAACTGAAAATGAACTTACTAATGCTGAAAAGAAAATCGCCTCCAAAAATTTCGACCTGATTATTCTCAATTCACTAAACGATAAAGGTGCAGGATTTGGAGGAGACACTAATAAGGTGAGTATTATTGATCGTGAAAACAAAGTGAAGGAATTTAATTTGAAGAGTAAGCAAGAAGTAGCAGGCGACATCGTTAATGCTATTATTGAAAAAGCTTATGCGTAACTTTATTTCAGCCATCATCCTGTTTTTTCTGCCGTTCCATATCTTCGGGCAGGAACTCAATTGCAAAGTCACGATAAATGCCGACCGAATTCAAACAACAGATCCGGGCGTGTTCAAGGACATGGAGCGCGCATTCGCCACTTTTTTAAATACGCGTAAATGGACAAATGACTCCTATAAAAATTTTGAAAAGATCAACTGCACTTTATTTCTGAATTTTAATGAAATGCCCACCATTGGCAACTTTGCAGCCAATGTTCAGATTACGGTAGCCCGACCCGTTTACAACACTAACTATGAAACGGTCTTATTCAACTTTGCCGATCGCGATTGGGAATTTGAATATGTGGAATCACTTCCTTTGGAGTATAACGACAACTCCTATATTGCAAACCTTACTTCCATGTTGGCTTTTTATGCGTACATCATCATTGGAATGGATTATGATTCTATGAGTGAACTTGGAGGCAGTCCTTATTTTCAAAAAGCATTCAATGTGGTTAACAATGCACAAGGCTCAAATCGTGTAGGTTGGCAGGGATTAGGTAACAGTAGAAACCGTTACGCCCTTATTGACAATATCAACAATCCACAAATGGTCGATCTTCGCAAAAACACCTATTTATATCATCGGCTTGCCTTGGATACTTTTGGTAAAAGCCCAGACCAAAGTCGAACCCAGATATTAGATGTTTTAAAATCCGTGAAAAAAGCATGGGCTATTAACCCCAATTCAATTCTGGTCATTTCATTCTTCGATACAAAAGCCACTGAATTGGTCAATGTATTCTCAGAAGGAAACCTCTCGGTCAGGCGGGAAGCCTATGACATTCTTACGAATATCGACCCAAAGAGAAATATCTATCAGAAGATTGTTTCAAATTAATTTTTTCTGCCAGCCATTTCTTTCGAGGCAGAAATAGCACTTCTTTTATTAATATTGTAAGCATTGATTGCCACTGGCATGCTCACCCACTTAACCATAAAAAATTACGCTTTAATAAAACATCTGGAGATGGAGCCTTCTCATCATCTCAGTGTAATTACTGGTGAAACAGGCGCTGGGAAATCAATTATGTTGGGCGCGATTGGACTATTGTTAGGAAATCGTGCCGACTCCAAAGTGCTTTGGGATGAACAGGAGAAATGCATTATTGAAGGCTCATTCGATATTTCACCATACAAACTGCAAGGACTATTTACCGATGAGGCTCTTGACTATGAAACTCTAACCGTAATCAGACGCGAGATCGCATCCAACGGGAAAAGCCGTGCATTCATTAACGACACGCCTGTTACACTGGAGACCATGAAAAGAATTGGCCTTCGCCTGATGGATATTCATTCTCAGCATGAAACATTAGAATTAGGAAATCGATTTTTTCAGCTTCGCTTGATTGATGCATTTGCTGGCAATCAAAAATTGCTACAAGAATATCAGATTACCTGGAAAAATTTCAACACAGCTAAAGCAGAGTACGAGGCGCTGGTGCAAGAGGCAAAAATACTTTCGCAAGAAGCGGACTTTGTAAAATTTCAACTGGAAGAATTGAAGAAAGCCGATTTGAAAGTAGCCGAACAGGAAAAGCTTGAATCGGATCTTAAAGTCATGGAAAATGCCGAGGATATTAAACTTCGGTTCAACCAGGTGATTGCTCAACTAGGCCAATCCGAATTTTCAGCAAGTTCAGTTTTGGCAGAAGCAAGAAACCAACTCAACGCAGTTGCATCTTACTCAATGCATTATGCCGAGCTCCAAAAACGTATAGAAAGTCTGAAGATTGAATTGGATGACATCTTAAACGAAGTTGAAAAGGAAGAAAGTAAAATTGAGTTTGACCCGAAGCAAATAAATGTGTTAAAAGAAAGACTTAGTCTTATTTATCAGTTACTTCAAAAAAATCGCTTTCAAACTATCAGTCAATTGCTGGAGCTTCAGGAATCCTTGCAGCTACGTTCCGATAAAACCTCTAACCTAGATGGAATACTTGCTGCTTCTAAAAAGAAGCTCGACAAACTAACAACTGAATTACATCTTTCAGGAGAGGAACTTAGCAAATCAAGGGAAAAAGTTTTTACTCCACTTTGCAAACAGATTACAAAACTTTTGGTGGAGCTCGGCATACCCAATGCGTTGCTAAAAATTGAACGAGATAAAATTAGTCCAACCCCAACTGGTATTGACAGTATAGAATTACTTTTCAGTGCCAACAAAGGAATAGCACCCAGACAACTTGCGCAAGTTGCATCTGGAGGCGAGTTTTCACGGCTGATGTTCAGTGTTAAATATGTAATGGCTGAAAAAACGTATCTGCCCACCATGATATTGGATGAAATAGATAGTGGGGTTTCCGGTGAGATTGCTATCAAGCTTGGCAAAATGATGAAAGAGATGGCCAAGCGTCATCAAATAATTTCCATTAGCCACCTACCGCAAATTGCAGCTAAAAGTGATGTCCATTTTTTTGTTTACAAAGACAACTCATCATCCAAAACGATAAGTCTTATCAAGAAGCTTTCCGATGAAGAACGAGTTACTGAAATTGCCAAAATGATTGGAGGAGCAAAACCCTCCACGATGGCTCTAGAAAACGCAAAAGAATTAATTGCCAGTTGACAACATATCAATTTGCTTTCCTAATTCTGAGGTTTAACTTTAGATTAATTTAATTCATCTACTTGGAAAATTTCGCCTCTAAAACAAAACTAGTTGGTCTGATTACCGGGCCATTACTGTTCCTGATCATTTATCTTTTATTAGGTACAACTACCTTATCCTTAAAGGCAGTTATTGTTCTTTCCCTAGGAGCCTGGATGGTAACCTGGTGGGTAACCGAGGCAGTTCCTATCCCGGTAACAGCCTTGTTGCCAATGGTTCTATTTCCATTATTATCGATCAGCACCGTTCGCGAAGCAAGTCAGCCGTATGGAGACCCTGTGATTTTTTTGTTCATGGGTGGATTCATCCTCGCATTAGGCCTGGAGAAATATAACCTTCACGAACGTGTGGCATTAAATCTTATCCGGCTAACGGGCACAAGTGGCAATGGTATTATTCTCGGATTTATGTTGGCTACAGCCCTCATCAGTATGTGGATTAGCAATACTGCTACAGCCGTGATGATGCTACCAATTGCCAGTTCGGTCACAAGTTTATTGGCCAAAGAAACAGGTAAGAAAGATGATCCGAAATTTCAAAGGTTTGCGACAGGTTTAATGCTTTCCATTGCATACGCAGCGAGTATAGGAGGCATTGCAACTATCATTGGAACTCCACCCAATGTAGTTATGGTCGGATACATGAAACGGTTTTACAACCTGGATGTGAGTTTCAGTAGTTGGATGATCGTGGGCGTACCATTAATGATTGCCTTACTAGCATCTTTGTATTTCATCATCACAAAAGTTTTGTATCGCAACAACTTGCCGGCAATTGAAGGTTCTGATAATCTAATCAAACGAAAGTTGAGTGATTTAGGAAAGATGACGAAGGAAGAAAAACTGGTACTGGTGATATTCTCTATCACCTGCTTCTTTTGGATCTTTCGCCCGAATTTAAATGGCCTTATCGGGAAAAATCTATTGGACGATACCACAATTGCAATGACCGGTGGTATCTGTATGTTTCTCATGCCGGTGAACCTGGGCAAATCCAAATTCTTGCTGGAGTGGAGCGATATGAAAAATTTACCGTGGGGAATTCTATTGTTATTTGGCGGAGGTTTATGTCTTGCCGAGGGAATGGAAGATGCCGGCCTTGTTCAGATTGTAGGAGAAAAAATATCACAACAAGGAACAATCAGTTTACCCGCTTTGACTTTCCTTCTCACTTTTATTTCTATGGCACTTACGGAGGTCATGAGCAATGTAGCACTCACCACCATCTTTGTGCCTGTGGTATTTGGTATTGCAGACGGATTTCACATTAGTCCCATATTGCTTGCCATGCCCGTAACACTTGCAGCAAGCTGTGCTTTTATGATGCCTGTTTCTACTCCACCCAATGCCATTTTGTTTGCAAGCGGCTACATCCGGATTAAAGAAATGATTAAGGCCGGGTTACTGCTTAATCTGTTTTCACTCGTCATTATTTTCATCATCTCGATGACCTTGATGAGATGGGTATATGCTTAAAAAAGAAAAAGACCTCAGCTTGCATTTCAGCAAACTGAAGTCTTTTTACTTCGAGCTTTAAGCTTTTTACTTCTATTATCGACCTGCCTTCGCCTTTTTCTCTTCCACCACATAGGCCAATCCCAAACCAAGACCACCCATGATAAAGAGCATCGAGAAATAGCCTACTTCCTCCATATCAAACATGCGATCCAACGAATAGCCAATTAAGAATCCAATACCGACACCAATCAGGAGTAATGATGCTCTTAATGTTCCTGATGCTGATTTTTCAGTTTTAAAAAGATCAGGATTAAGACCCTTTTCGATAATGGCCATCCGCTCAATGTTTACAAACTTGCGGATATAGACTACCATGACAAAGGCACCTAAGCTGATGATGATGGGAAGCATGATCCCAAACACAGGTATTATTATTTGTTCATTATCCATAATGTTAATTTTTAATATTTGTCCCTTTGACGCACGGGATATTTTACCGGTTACACACAAGTTGAAAAATAGTTTGGTAAAATAGACAAGAAAGTACTTCTCTTATATGTGTAACTTCGGCTGCACAAACTGCGTCCAAGGCCCGTGATCACATTACAGGAGGAAATTCAACTGATCGACCGCATTTTGGCTGGCGAGCGCGACCTTTATGCCCGGCTGGTGGATAAATATAAAAGCTATGCCTATACAATTGCGCTGAAGATTCTTGAAAACAGACCCGAAGCGGAGGAAGCCGCTCAAGACGGATTTATCAAAGCGTTCCATTATCTGAAAGGCTTCAACAGAGAGGCTAAGTTTTCAACCTGGCTGTATAGAATAGTATTCAATACTGCCATCAGTTATAAACGTAAAAACAGACAGCAGTTTCAAAGCATAGAAAATAGCATTGTAGAATATTCCGTAAGGGCCGACAGTCAGATGGAGAAAGATGATAAGCAGATTTTTGTTGGCCAGGCAATGGATAAACTAAACGAGGCCGATAAATTGGCTATTCAACTCTACTACATAAAAGAGTTTTCGCTGGAAGAAGTGGCCGAAATGATGGGGCAGAATGAAAATACAATCAAAGTGAGAATACATCGCGCCCGACAACGATTGGCAGACGAATTGAAAAAAATATTAAAAGAAGAAGCATTAACTTTATAGCTATGGAACGGATCACACAAAAACAGGATGACCAACTTCTCCACTATCTGGATGGCACCCTAACCGTAAAAGACAAGGCCGAACTAGAGAACATCCTGGCTAACAATTCTTATTTGGAAATCCGGCTCGAAGAACTGCGTCAAGTTCATTCTGTGCTTGCTGGCAAAGCCAGACTTGAGCAACCTTCCAAATTATTTAGCGAACAGGTGATGAGTAATTTAGATCGTTTGCCCGTTCGAAGTACCTTATCACCTAAGAATGGGCTTTTCCTTTTATGTGGAATCCTGGTAGCCGTTGGCGCGATGGTGTTACTCCTTTCGTCAGGCGCCTTCGATAATATGAATGACACTATTAGTCTGGATAAACTTCCGCTTGAGAATACGTTCATTAAAAATCCTGTCACAACTATTCCGTTCAATGGAAAGTGGATGGTCAATGGTATTTTGATACTGACAATGGGGTTAGCTTTTGTGCTCTTGGATCGCACCATTCTAAAGCCCTACTTCGAGAGAAGATCGCGGATGCAGTTTTAAATTCTTCATTTCATATCCTGATATTTCTATATATTTATTCGCCAGCTATGGCGAATAAATATGCTATGAAAAAAATCGCATTGCTTCTACTCACTATTTCTCTATCCCTTTCAACATCGTATGCCCAGAATACCTATGCCGAAAAACTTGGGTTCCCGAAAGGAGCAAAGGTTTTGATCCTGCATGTGGATGACGCAGGCATGTCGTGGGATTCCAATGAAGGAGCCAAGCTGGCTATAACAAATGGAGTAGCTACGTCTGTAAGTGTGATGATGCCCACACCTTGGGTGCCAGGTTTTGTACATTTTCTTAAGCAAAATCCTAAAACAGATGCAGGCCTCCACCTTACCTTAACAGCTGAGTGGAGCGATTACCGATGGGCTCCTCTTTCAGGCAAAAGTGTTGTGCCTGGTTTGGTTGATAGCGAAGGCGCTATGTGGGCAAGTGTTGATGATGTTGTTAAGCACGCATCGGCAGATGAAGTGGAAAAAGAAATAAGAGCTCAACTGGAAAGGGCGAGATTGATGGGATTTGAACCGACTCATCTCGACTCGCACATGGGTACTCTATTTGCTTCACCAGAATTTCTTCAACGCTACATTAAAGTAGGAATTGAACAAAGAATTCCAGTGATGTTTCCCGCTGGGCACAATACCATGATCAACAAGCAAATGGGTTTAGCTGATAATACCTTAAAGCAATTTCAACAAACTGGCAAAGTCATTTGGGATTCGGGACTGCCCGTGTTAGACGACTTGCATAACGTTAGCTACGACTGGGAATATCCAGCTGCGGCTAGAGTCACAGACGCAAGTCTTCAAAAATATGCCACACAACAATACATCGAAACAATAAAGTCATTGAAGCCAGGACTTACCATGGTGATCATGCACTGCTCCAAACCAACAGATGTGTTCCCTTACATCACCAATTCTGGACACATTCGCAAAGGCGATTTGTTGGCCATGACTGACCCTGAGTTTAAAAATTTTATTCAACAGGAAGGGATTATACTTACTACCTGGCGAGAGGTGAAAGAGAGGAGAGATAAGGTGAAATAAGGGTAAATTTGAAATCTTAATCTTTAGACAGATATTGCACAAATAAAAATGAATCCTTTAGAGGAATTACATATCAAAATAGACAGCAGCGACTGGGATGTTAAACAACACGACCAGTTCAATAAGCTATTCCAAGAAGTCAACGGGAAGCTTGCAGAAGCAAACGAAACTGATTTGCTAAAAAAATCAGAGTCGGAAAGACAAACTTTTGCATTTACAAAGACCCCCGCCAAGGGGTTGTCTTTTAAGATGGCGGGAACAAAGAAACTTGAAGATGGCAGCGAAGTTCCTTTTGAGTGGCCTGACATTAAAGAATGGACAGAAGATGATTTCACTTATATCCGTTCACGATTTGACAGTTGTAAAAATCCATTTGCCTTTACCGAATATGGTTTGTTACTTTATTATTCAAACCATATCAAGTACAACAGAGATGCAGCCAGATTGCTGAAAGGACTTTTTGATTTAGCGAATTCGTATTATCAGAAGTCATTACCGAATGACGACAAAGAACATTACATTCTCTACTTCCGACTTGTAATGGCAAATGCGTTTAATATTGCTGACAACAGAAAAAGTGACGGTGAAATTCAAAAATTGTATGAACAGCTAATTCAGTTTACTACAAAAGTTCACAACACTTGGGACATCAAACATAAAAGTACTTTGCGTTCTGTAATTGACTTAACAGATTTTGCAATTGAATTCAAAAAGGAGTTTCAAAAATTTGTTGACCTTTCAAAATATTTAGACCAAAATTATTTAGCAGCACAAGAGTTAGCAAAGACATACAATTGGGGAGCAATCTATATCTGTGATGTTTCGCAGCGATTAGCAGATGCTATTGAAAACAAAACTTATGATTGGCAAACTTTTAAAGCACAACAGTATGAAGCAATGGTTCAGCCCAACATTGATTCTGGCAACCTTGCAGCAGTGAGTTTTGTAGAAAATGCTTTGACTATTTATAAAAAAGTAAGCAACAAAAAGAAAATTGAAGAGTTGTCTAAACGCTATGATGAAGTGCGAAGAATATTTCGTTTGGGTGAGGTTCGTCAGGAATTGCCAAAGGAAGAAACCCAAAGAATTACTGAAATAATTCAAAAGGAAGTTGCTGAAAAAAACAGCCGAGAAATTTTGGAAACAATATGTCTGCGACCAATGTATGCACCGCTTGACAGAATAATAAAGATGGCGGAAGAAATTTATGCTGAAAATTC
Source organism: Bacteroidia bacterium (assembly GCA_043750455.1). Taxonomy (GTDB): domain Bacteria; phylum Bacteroidota; class Bacteroidia; order Cytophagales; family Cyclobacteriaceae; genus ELB16-189. The sequence continues at coordinate 14,696 of JAYVBN010000587.1, forward strand.
CATTTCAAAATTATTTCCTTCCAGCATACTTGACAAATATGGTAACACAGTTGAGGTGTTTACAACGGAGGAAGAAAAAAGAGAGTATGAGTTCTGGCAAACTTACGGTTTCAATTTTCAAATTGGAACCCAAACACTTTCTCATTTTTTCTTTGAAGCATTTAAAGCAGGTAAAATCAATTTTGATTCTGTTGTAGAGTTTCTTTCTCCAACATGGATTGGAAGTTCCTATTCTGTTTTATTTAATGGCTATCAATTTGAAGTTACACCATTGGATGCAATCCGACCTGGACTAAAATTATTCTTTGACGAATTGGAAAAATGGAAACTTGAATCAACTTATCCGGCTAATTTTATTTGTGCAACCGATTCATTGGTAACGAAAACAGAATATCTTATGCGATTTTTTTGTGGACAAGCTGGCATCCCTACTTTTGTTGACAAGAGAAAAAGTGACCATAAGGTTAAGAATGAAAAAAACATTGATGAGTTGCTTCGTTCGTTGAAGGATACTTTGGAAACACCAACAAATTTTTCTGAAGACCATCGTAAGTTTATTGAATATGTTCTTGCAAAAAAAATGGGAAACAATCTTAGACATCGTGTTGCTCATGGTCTGATGGATGCACAGGAATATACAGTTACTAATCTGATTTTAATTTTAAACATTATACTGATATTAGCTACTTATAAATTTAATCAGATACAAAATGAACCAAATACAACCACAGCGGAAGTCGCAAAGTGAATTTCTGCTTCAAAAGCCTTATACGGATGCTGAAATAAAAACCTTTCAGAAGATTCCACCTTTTACCCTTAATTTGATTAGTGAAAAACACAGCGAGCTTGTCATTGTGGGGCAACTAATACATGCTACAGCGTGGAAGCAAAAAATATTATCAGTTGGACCAATTTATTTCGTAATGTCAAAACATATAGGAACAAATCCTATTTCAGGCGAATCTGTAAGTGCAGGACAAGTTTCGGACTTTCAAAAATTTCTATTGTCGGGGCCTGTAATGACAGATGAACAGTACAACTATGTTCAGGAAAAGCGTAAGCATTTTAACGAATGGAAGTAATTTGTCTTGATACAAATATTCTCGTTGAATATTGGCGGGCAAAGGATAAGGGAAAAACAAAACTTGTTTCCTTGCGAAGTCAATATGAATTTGCTGTATCAGCAATTGTCGCTTTTGAACTTTTGCGTGGAGACAATTCAGCCGAGGATAAATTTTGGAAAAACTTTTTTGCTCAAGTAACAATTCTTGATATGGATATTGAGTGTGCTGAAATTGCGGGTAATATTTATAGAGATTTAAAACAGAAGGGAAATATGATTGACGTTGAAGATATTCTGATTGCAGCAGTAGCAATGAAACATAAATTAAAAGTAGCTACAGATAATACAGCACACTTTAACAGAGTTCAAGGATTGACGATTCTATGAATATTCACGCCAACT
>JAYVBN010000588.1:0-15045 GCA_043750455.1 Bacteroidia bacterium
GATAATGTTCTGCTTTACCGAGTGAAGATTCAATGCCTTCTTTTGAAAGCGGCTTCAATTCAAACACATTTGCTTCGGAGGTTGTTGCTGTTCTCATGGTGTAAAATGATAAGTTGAACTATTCTCTTATTTAACTGGTCTTAAGCAAAATAATTTAACGTCTTTGCGAGCACCTGTGTGGGCTTGCGCGAAGGGCGAAGCAATCTCCTAATTTGGGGATCGCTTCGTCCCTCCCATCTTCCTCCGCTGATACCTGCCTACCGGACAGGCAGGCTCGCGATGACGTTAAATTTTTAGTTTTGTGTAACATCTCTTATTTAAATATACGAAAAAGCTTCATGAGCGGATCATAGAATTTATCGGCCACCCGCTCTTTCAAAGGAATAATGGCATTGTCTGTAATAGTAATGTTTTCAGGACATACGGTGGTACAGCATTTTGTGATATTGCAAAGGCCGATGCCGCCTTCGGTTTTCAAATCTTCTCTGCGATCTTCTACATCTAATGGATGCATTTCAAGCGCTGCTGTGTACACCATGTGGCGCGGACCAGCAAATTGTTCGTGCATATTATGCTCTCGCAAAACATGGCAAACATCCTGGCAAAGAAAACATTCAATACATTTTCGAAACTCTTGTACACGATCGATGTCAACCTGATCCATTCGCCAGGTTCCATCAGGCGCATCGGGTGGACGCGGTTTGAATTTTTTTATTTTTTTCTTGATGCGATAATTTATAGAAACGTCCGTTACCAAATCCCGGATTACCGGAAAAGCTTTCATCGGTTGAAGTGTGATGGGCTTGTCCGTTGGCATGTCGCTCATGCGCGTCATGCACATAAGTTTGGGATGTCCGTTTATTTCTGCTGAACACGAACCACATTTACCCGCTTTACAATTCCATCGAACCGCTAAATCATTTGCCGACTCTGCCTGTATCTGATGCACAGCATCGAGCACCACCATACCTTCGGTGATCTCAGTTTTATATTCCTGAAATTCTCCTCCGTTGGAATTTGTGCGCCATATTTTGAAGATTACGTTTGGCATTACTTTATGTTATAAAATTGCTAATGCATTCAAACTGCCTACTGCTGTTTGCCGTTTGAGTCTCCGCGTACACGAGTCTTTGTCGATATACATAAATTGTCTGCGTACAGTTTCTTTGTATTTCATTTATTCTCCAAGAACAGAAATTCATGTCGATGTACACAAAATTGTCTGCGGTCAACTACTTAATCTAATGTCTTTACTCCTCGTCTCTTTATTGTCCTAATACCATAGGCAATTAGCCCTATTGCGCCCAGAACCTTTATCATTTGTCCAAAAACTGAACCAGCAGAAAAACCCATGTCGAAGGAGGATCCGTAGTCTGGATACATAACTGTCAACGAATAAATAACTGAAATGATAAATAGTACGGAAATTGCTTTAAAAATCAGGGCTGCGTTTTTATTTTTCATGTCTTTATGCTTTAGTCCTTTACTTTATTACTCACTTGTCTAAATGTTCAGCGGAACAGGTCTTAAAAAGAATTGACCAAATTCTCCGCGGAAACTGCCGTCATAGCTTGCGCCCAACTACTGCCTACTTTTAATTTACTTCATTTCATTAATAATCGTCTGAAGATCTTCGCGCACAGGTGCTTTTGGAATTTTCTTTACTTCCATATTTCCTGCGTCATCTTTGCGAATGGTGATGTTAACTTTTCCATACTCTTCACTCTTCTCTGGAAAATCTTCGCGAAAATGTCCACCTCTGCTTTCCTTGCGTTCCTTTGCTGCACGCGTAATCGCTTCGGCCACAGTCACCATGTGTTTTAATTCCATTGCAGTGTGCCATCCCGGATTGTATCCGCGATTACCTCCGCATCCTGTTTTCTTTACCTGGTCACTAAATACTTTTATTTTATCAATAGCTTCTTCCAATTCATTTTCAACTCTAACAATGCCTACAAGCTCTTGCATTTTTTCTTGCAAAGCCGCCTGTATCTGAAAAGGATTTTCCCCTGCTGCATTGTCTTCTCTTTCAAAAGGAGCCAATGCCCATTTGGCAAGTTCTTCAACCTGAGTTTCATTTATCTTAGTCGCTTGCGATTCTTTTGCAAACTTCGCAGCATACAAACCCGCACGCTGACCAAAGACTAACAAATCTGAAAGAGAATTTCCACCCAACCGATTTGCACCATGCAGACCTGCTGCACATTCTCCCGCTGCAAAGAGACCAGCCACACTCGTCATTTGAGTGTCGGCATCAACACGCACACCTCCCATAATATAATGAGTGGTCGGGCCAACTTCCATTGGCTCTTTGGTAATATCAACGCCAGCCAATTCTTTGAACTGGTGATACATGCTCGGCAGTTTTCTTTTGATGTGGGCAGGAGCATTTGATATTTTTTCTTTGATCCACGCAATGTCTAAAAATACACCACCATGTGGAGAACCTCGACCTGCTTTTACTTCGCGCATGATACAACGTGCAACATGATCGCGGGTCAACAATTCAGGAGGACGCTTTGCATTTTTATCGCCTTGTGTATAGCGCCACCCTTCTTCTTCATCGGTAGAAGTTTGTCCTTTATAGTTGTCGGGGATATCGTCAAACATAAATCGCTTCCCCAGATTATTTCTCAACACACCACCTTCGCCACGCACGCCTTCCGTAATTAATAGTCCACGAACGCTTGGTGGCCATACCATTCCTGTTGGATGAAATTGTACAAACTCCATGTCGATGAGTTCGGCACCGGCATGATAGGCCAACGAAATTCCACCGCCAGTGCAATCCCAACTGTTGCTGGAAATTTTATAGATTCTGCCCATGCCTCCGGTGGCAATGATGACCGCCTTCGCCTGAAATACTTTGAAGAGACCTTTCTCACGATCGTATCCAAATGCACCTACTACTTTATCTCCATCTTTCAATAAGCTAACGATGGTGTATTCCTGATAGACTTCAATGTTTTGATGTATGGCGTGATCTTGCAACGTTCTTATCATTTCAAGTCCGGTGCGATCGCCCACGTGTGCAAGGCGCGGATATTTATGACCTCCGAAATTGCGTTGCAGAATTTTTCCGTCTTCAGTTCTGTCGAACACTGCGCCCCAGGCTTCTAATTCTCTCACGCGGTCGGGTGCTTCTTTTGCATGCAACTCGGCCATGCGCCAGTTATTTAGATATTGTCCTCCGCGCATAGTGTCTGCAAAGTGAACTTTCCAGCTATCGCGATCATCAACATTTGCCAATGCAGCGGCCACACCACCTTCGGCCATGACGGTATGTGCCTTGCCAAGCAATGACCTGCTGATCATAGCCACGGAAACTCCGGATGATGCTGCTTCAATTGCAGCGCGAAGTCCGGCACCACCAGAGCCGATTACCAGTACATCATGTGTAAATGTTTCGTAGTTCGCCATTTAAAATAGTCTCCAGTCTGTCCAAATTCCCATAGAGCAAAGTCGCACATAAAGATCTGCGAACATCACACCGAATAAACTAAACCATGCCCAGTTCATGTGACCTCTGTTGAGGCAACTGGAACAATCATAAACTTTGCGTTGTATCGGTGATTTTGAAAGTCGGTCTTTAAATCCTCCTACCAAATGACGGAAGCTATGACATCCAAATGTATATCCGCCAAGGAGTGTAGCATTAAGCGTTAATACCAACGTGCCAACACCAATACCAAATGTCTTTTCACCTGTGGTAGCATCGATGAACCACATCGCCTTGAAAGCATCATAGGCGAGAAGGATCACAAAAATAACTGCGAGGTACATAAAGTAGCGATGAATATTTTGCATGATCAGCGGAAAGGAATTTTCACCGAGATATGTTTTGCGTGGCTCCGACACTGCGCAAGCTGGCGGGTCGGCCCAAAACGATTTGTAATAAGCACCCCGATAATAATAACAGGTGAAACGCATACCGCCTGGTGCCCATAGAATTAATAAGGCTGGCGAAAACGGAATGATCATTGGCCACCACGAAGGCTTGGGTCCAAACCAACTGTGTGGCGAGTCGCCAAATATTTCGGGCGAGTAAAATGGTGAGAGATAAGGGCCAATGGCATAATGCTCTCCCTGAAACGCAGCCCAGGTGGCATATACGATAAAAGAAGAAAGGCCTATTAAAACAAATAGCGGGCGAGCCCACCACACATCTTTTCTTGCCGTAACGCCAAAACCCGCCATCAAAAATTCTGGTTTGGTTAATTTTAGTTTGAGGTTAAAGAAAAATAAATTGAAAAGCAACCGTTTGAAATTAGTCTTGGGCGTGCCCCTTCGGAGAATGTCATTTTATTGTATCATAAATTTGTCTCACTGTATAAACCAGTCACAAACTTGATTGATTCTATTAGCTTCACTCCTGCCTGCCGGTAGGCAAGCCACCCAAACTTTCTCCATTGACTTATTTCAGCGATCCCCTCTACGGCCGGAGCCACAGTTAGGACACAAGTTTATGCTCCGGAGGAGCAACCTGTTTATAGCAAAGGTTCATTTGTTCATCTTTATTTGCTCCAGCGGAGCAACCTACAAGCCATTGATTAATGATTATATCACAGTGACTTCATTTTTAAAGACATCGATCCAACATACAGGTGGCTCCTCCGGAGCCAGATTCTTCAACTTGTATTCTACTTCTACAAACAGGTTGCTCCTCTGGAGCATAGCTATCAAAAAAGATGTGTTCCCAACGGAAGCCGGCCTTAGAGGGGAGGATAATCTTTGAGCAATCGGGGCCAACGTTTCGGGCTTTGCGCTGAAAAATTGAGAGTGCGAACTAAAAAGCTAACAAAAAATCTCAGCTGTTAATTTAAAGAGCCAGGGCCACCAATTCTCCAGGATGTCCGACAGCTCCTACTGCGATAACGATGTACTGTTTGCCATTGATCGAATAGGTCATCGGTACACCGCATTGATTGGCAGGCAATTCAATTTTGGAAATGATTTCACCTGTTGCTTTATCATAAGATCTGAACTTATTGCCACCACCGCCATCGGCAGCATATAAACCCGATCCTTCGCCAGCAAACAAAAGTGTTTTTGTACACAACATTCCAATACGATCGGGTAATCCGGTACGGGGAATGTCAATACCTTTTAAAGCTGGAATATCTTTTACCCAGTCAGGAGTATCTGCATTTGCTACCATCCATTTATGATCACCAGTATTCAAGTCAATCGCAGTGATTCTTCCGTAGGGAGGTTTAACCAACGGCAACCCGTACGGACCAATCCTGGAGCTACCCATAAAGGCAACATAATCCATGTCCGACAGATTAGGAGCAGCTTCTAAACTCATTGGTCGCAACACGGTGCTGGAGGAAACAAATAGAGTTGCTGTCTCCGGATCGAGAACCCCACCTTGCCAGTTGGCACCACCCACTGCATCGGGGAGTATTAACGTGCCAAGAGTTTTAGGAGGATCGTAAATGCTTACCGGAGTATAAAGAGGTCCCTTTTTATACTGACTTACAATTTTTAAGGCTTCCTTTTTTATTTCAGGAGTGAAGTCTACTAAAATATCATCTGAATAACCTTGTCTATCAAAGGGCGCTGGCTTGGTTGGAAAGGGTTGCGTAGGAGATGTCCACTCGCCTTTGACATCACTTTTCGGAACGGCTCGTTCTTCAATTGGCCAAACCGGTTTTCCGGTCACCCGATCAAACACAAATGCAAACGCCTGCTTCGTAACCTGGACAACTGCTTTGATCGCTTTCCCATCAACAGTAATATCTGCCAAAATAGGAGGAGCAGGCAAATCATAATCCCAGATATCGTGATGAATCAATTGATAATGCCAGACTTTTTTACCAGTCTTCACATTTAAACAAACTAAACTCTGAGAGAATAAATTATTACCTGGTCGATGCCCACCGTAGAAATCTCCGGTAGCTGCTTCCAATGGAAGATACACATAACCCAATTCAGGATCGGCCGTGAGCGGTGCCCATGCTCCAGCATTTCCCGTGTACTTCCAACTATCACCTTCCCAGGTTTCATTACCCTCTTCTCCTTGCTGAGGTATCGTATGAAAAATCCATAGTCGTTTTCCCGTTCTTACATCATACCCCATGATGTCACCACGTACTTGTTTTTTGGAGACAGGGGCCAGCCCCACCGGAAAACTTGCTCCCATGATGATGACATCGTTTACAATAATGGGTGGAGAAGTGGAGCCAATCGTTGCGGTAAGTGGATCAACATGTGAGCCTAAACCTTTTTTTAAATCCACTACTCCATGATCACCGAAATCAGGAATCAAATGACCTGACTCAGCATCTAACGCAATCAATTGAAAACTTGGCGTAATATAAATGACCCGATCTTTTCCCTTTACAAGAGATGACCAATAGGCTACTCCTCTTCCTGAATTCTGACGAGGCACATTTGCCTTTCGTTCTTTTTCATCGAATCTAAATGTCCACAACGTTTCACCATTCTCCGCATCAATTGCGGCAACGGTTCTGCTCAATCCTGCCGTGGTATACAAAACACCTTTTGCCATTAAGGGTGTCGACTTAAAATAGAACTCCGGGCTCGCTCCAAAATTATCCGTCTTCCATCTCCACGCAATTTTTAAATCTTTTGCGTTCTCTTTGTTGATCTGATCCAACGCTGAATAGTTTGAACTGGCGTAATCACCTCTGTGCTGCAGCCATTCGCCTTCAATAGTCGGTGGTTTAGGATCAAACGCTTTAGGAGTAAACCCCAGACTTACTCTCGATGAAGCCGGAGGTGATCCCATTAAAATAATTTGTAACTCCTCTTTGTTCGATGACAACACTACCTCCCCGGAAGGAAACTCATTGGCACTGAGTATAAAAGCTAAAAGAGCAGAGTAAGATGCATCATCCAACGAATGAGGATTGGTTTTTGGCATCGTAGTTTTTGTTATTTCAAACAACTCGCCCAACGATTTCTCTTTCCATTTGGATACGAATCGCTCACCCATTAAAGCATTGCCTCCTTCTGTTCCCCGTAAATCTCTTCCATGGCAAGCAACACAATTGTTAGTGTAAAGAACTTCTCCCAATTCCACTTGTTCTTTAGTAAAAACTCCTGAGTTTGCAGTTACAGCTGCGGTTGTGTCTGCTTCTTGATTTGAATTCTGATCAGATCTTGAACATGAAAAGAAAAGCAAATTGATGGCGGCTAAACAAAATAATAGAGTTACGTTTTTCATGCTGAGTGAGATTACTCTTTTTCTTCTTTCGCCTTTAGTCGCATAATACAATTGTCAAGCGACCGATATTGATGATAAGCGGCTTTCCAGATATGTCCTTTTAATGCTGTCTTCAGATCGGGTTGTTTATCCAAACCACCGGCATACAAATCTCCATGTTCATGATCAACCAAATAGGTGTCAGTATATTTCCACAGTGTTTCAAATTTTTGGAAGTAATTCATTTGATCATCGGGATATAAGTCGGCCATTAAGAGAAGAGCGTTTAGTCCTTCCACTTGTGCCCACCAGTTTTTTGTATCGTGCGTGATGGTGATTTCTGATTTGTCTTTGAAGTAATACGCTTCATCATAAAAACCTCCAACTTTATTGTCCCAGCCATTGTTAAGTGCATGATCTACCATCTTTTTGGCAATGCGCATAGTGACGGTATCATTTTCCAATCCCAAAACATGCGAAGCCTCAATCATCAGATAAGCAGTCTCCACATCATGGCCGAACGAGACATGATCAAGCTGATGATGTTTCTCAATCACTTCTTTAGAAGAATCTGCGAATGAAACAGCAGTCCAATCGGGTTGAAGGAACAGCGTGAGGTATCCTTTTTCGGTGGTGATGGTCTCGCGAATCAATACCAGCATTTCGTTTAATCGTTCGCGAAGCAACTCATCGGGCCACACCTGATACAATTCTGTAAAAGCTTCCAGCAGGTGAATGGAACTGTTTTGATCTTTATAACCGGTGTCGGCAGTGGAGGGCGTATCGGCATTGCGCTTAATGGGAGTTCCATTGCGTTGCAAATGTTGGAAGTAACCTTTTGACTTTGCATCATGACTGTTCTTTTCTAACCATGCGAATGATTTTTTCGCGAGGTTCAATGCACTTGTATCTTTTGATGATGCGTAATAGGTAGCCAACGCATAAATCCCAAAGGCATTGCCGTACGCAGTCTTGGACGAATCGCCTTTCACATTTCCCTTGCGGTCGACAAGCCAGTAAAAGCCTCCATACTCTTTGTCCCACATTACATTTTTCAAAAACTCAAATCCATGTCGGGCACTGGATTTATAATGATCGACATCCGGATAACGCTGAGCCGCTTTGGCATTCGTCCACACATGACGCGCTTGTGTTACAATCATTTTATCCTGATCGCCCGTGGGTTTAAAGTCGTAGGTGAACGTGCTGAGAAAACCACCATACACGGTGTCAACAGCCTGTGGATACCAGCTTTCAAGAATCCCTGATAAAGTCGCTTCCATTGCCGAAGCAATTTGCGGTCTTGAATTCTCTGTCTTGTTCTTACAAGCAGGCAAGCCAACCGCTAATAGAAAGATGAATGAGAGGAGATATTTTTTCATGGGGATTATATTATCAGCCAACGAAAGTAAAAGTTTAATGCGGTGGATCAATCGATTTTTAGGATAATTAAAAATGCCTTGACCTGATGAGCAATTTCTATTGGCCTCACCCATCCAAACTTCCATTAATTTATTTCAGCGATCCCCTCTCCGGCTGGAGCTACCATTTAGGACATATCTCATGATAGATATGCTCCGGAGGAGCAACCTGTTTATAGAAATTGAGTACAATTTTGAAGAGTTTGGCTCCATTAGGAGCCACCTGCTGTCTGGAGTAGGTTTCGAAACAGAGGTGTTGTAAATTATATTCTTTGTCATGTTACATTTCTCTAACAAGCACTGATAGGAGGCTCCTACGGAGCCAATAAAATGTATTTAAATGTCCTTTACTATAGACAGGTTGCTCCTCCGGAGCATAAACTTGTGTGCTAACAGTAGCCGGCTAGAGGGGAAGATAATCTTTGCGGAACAAATGATCGTGGATGGGGTGAGGCCAAGTACTTTAACCTTAATGACATTGCTCTACGAGATATTACCTAAACTTTTTGCGCGAATGCAGCACGCTCTCTTCTATGCGTTTTTTGATTTTGGAGAGCGGAAGTTTCACTCTCAATTGAGGAGGGTCAATGGCCGGATCAATATCTTCAAAATAGTTAATGGCCTTTAATGGGATGAGCGGGTTGAACCGTGGATATTTAATGGTGTAGAATTCAATCATCTCACTGAGCGAAAAGTGTTCCAGCAGAAAGTAAACATCAATAAAATCTTTTAATCGTTTGCCTGAGTTGCTGATGGCATTCAGTTTCATGGCAGCAATATCTTGCAAAGAGAGAAAGGTAATGCCCTCTTCCGTGATGGGTGGAAGCACCAATGGGTAAGCATGAGTTATAAAATCTACTTTCACCTTATTGATAAAACCGATGATTGTATTTTTAAAATTGGATTTTACATCAAAATCAAACTGACGAGAGGTGATATAATTGATTATGGTATCATTTTGAAATTCATTCATCGAGAATAAATCGATATCAATTGAATTGCGGTGGTTAAGTTGAAGAGCCAAAGCGGTGCCACCGACCAAATAAAATTCCTTTAGTTCAGGCAGGGCTTGAAGTTGCTGAATGAGTTGAAAGATGGCAGGCGCAACAATAGAGGTGTCTTTATGCAGCATGAAGAAAATCGGATTTAAGAAAAAATAGGGAGAACTTTTTCCCCCGTTTATCCAATTGGGCACTCCACTCAATGGTATCCTTAATTTTCTCCTCACCATAGTAGCGAAGAATTTCCCTCCACTCCTCCAAATTCCCTAGTTGCAATATGCGTTCAATCACAATCTTATAAGACTTGTCATAATTGAAGGTCTCTAAATCATACTCCCACAAAAAGTAGCCGGGAATATTGGGTTTGCTGCGCATGGGTTGCTGAATTTCAGGTATTCAAAAATACGAAAATTCGAGCTAAAATCTGTTCAGGAAGTAAGGAAGTTGAAGGGAAATAGGGCGACCACAAATGGTAAGATTGGGTTTTTTAAAAGAAGCGTTAGGCCAGTTAAAATAAATGAAACGCATTCAATGTATATACCTACTTGTTATGCTGTATTGCTTCCGGACATTTTGAGCATCTGAGACAAAATACTTACTTTTGACGTAAGTAACGTAGAGCGACACTATGCTAATTTCCTTCGGATCCAAAGAAACCAAGAAAATATGGGACGGTGAACGAGTAAAAGGATTCTCGACTGAATTACAAGAAATAGCTAGACGAAAACTGAGAATGTTGAATAACTCACAAAATATAATGGACTTACAGATTCCTCCATCCAATAGACTAGAAAAACTTAAAGGGAATTTGAAGGAGTATTATTCAATAAGAATCAACGATCAGTGGAGAATAGTATTCAAATGGGACAAGGGTAATGTATCAGACGTTGAAATAGTAGACTATCATTAAAGATAAAAGGGATAAGAAATGAAAAAACTAAAAAACATTCATCCAGGAGAGATACTCCAAGAGGAGTTCTTAATTCCTTTGGGACTAAGTGCTTATAAATTATCAAAGGACGTTGGAATACCCCAAACCAGAGTGTCAGAAATACTTAAGGGAAATAGAAGGATAACGGCTGACACAGCATTGAGACTTTCAAAATATTTTGGTAACTCAGCTAAATTTTGGCTTGGCCTTCAAGACGACTTTGACATTGAAGAAGAAGAACAACTTAAATCAAAGGAGTTGGAATCAATAGGGCACTATCAAAGCAACGCAGCATAAAGAAAATCGGATTTAAGAAAAGATAGGGAGAACTTTTTTCCCAGTTTGTCCAATTGAGCACTCCACTCAATGGTATCCTTAATTTTCTCCTCACCATAGTAGCGAAGAATTTCCCGCCACCCCTCCAAATTCCCAAGCTGCAATATGCGTTCAATCACAATCTTATAAGACTTGTCATAATTGAAAGTTTCCAGGTCATATTCCCACAAAAAATAGCCGGGAATATTGGGTTGCTGCGCATGGGTTACTGAATTTTCAGGTATTCAAAAATATGAAAATCCAAGGTATAATCTGTTTAGGAAGTGAGGAAGTTGAAGGGAAATAGGGCGACCACCAATGGCAAGATTAAGGTTTTTAAAAGATGAGTTAGGCTAGTTGAAATAAATGAAATATATTCAATGCGGATAGCTGCTTGTTGGCAGCCATTTCAATTGAGACGAAATTAGATAGATAATTATAATAGACTTTGATTTATGAATCTTCTGCGTGGAATTTTATCAATAGGAATAATAATAGCATGCATCCTAAATTGGGTTGACATTGAAACAGAACGACTGATGTTCTCCCTATCTGGATTAACATGGGTTCCTTCGACAATTTTACTATATGCATCAGTCTTGACAGCGGGGTATGCCTTTTATAATAGCTACAGAAATTCAAATCAAAATTCATGGATTTATTTGACATGCGGACTTTATGGAGTTGGTGTGAGTATTTACATATATCTAGCGGTAATAGGAAATGTAGATTTGATTTACGCATTCGTGCCCTCCAAAGTGACTGATAAATTAGCATTTAATTTTGGACTTGGAATTTATCTGACGGGACTACTATCATTCCTACTCTTTTTAACTGGCTTTGACAAATCTGACAATAAAGAACAAGTGACTCAGCGGCAATTCGACCAATCATACGGTTCCATGGGACAGCAGAGCAATGTTCAATCCAAGGGACTAGAGAAACTTGACAAACCAAACTTGCAAGACTGGATGAAAGAAAATCCGGGTAAAACAATTAATGACTACTTTTCAAAGTATAAGTGAGATAATTGAAACGGCTGCCAACAGTGTGTATAAAAACAAAGCGGGCTCAAGTGTTGCATTGTAGTTTTAGTTTCTTAATTTCATCGGCACGCTCAATTAGACCCACTAATAAGTTATCCCATGAAAAACAAAACCATTCTCCGCGTCCATCTACTTTTTATTGCTCTCATCTTTCATCACTTCCTACTTGCCCAACCCATCGAGCAACGAATAAAAGTGGTGGTGGCACCCGATCATGCTGATTGGACATATGCATCGAACGAGAAAGTAAAATTTACTATTTCCGTTTTAAAAGATGGAAATCTATTAAAGGGTACAAAGATTAAATACGAAGTGGGACCTGAAAAAATGGAGCCGGTTAAGAAAGACTCAACTGTACTTTCTTCAGGCACTGTATCAATTGATGGGGGCACTATGAAGACCGGAGGATTTCTGCGTTGCATTGCTATCGCGAAAGTTGATGGAAAAGATTATCGCGGCTTTGCAACAGCAGGGTTTGATCCGCTCACCATTCAACCCACGGTTGAAAATCCGGAAGACTTTAAACAATTCTGGGATCAGGCGAAAGCCGACTTAACTAAAATTCCGCTTGACCCAAAGATGACTTTACTTCCTGATCGATGTACAGAAAATGTAAATGTCTATCATGTCAATCTCCAGAATTTCCGTGTGGGATCGCGCCTCTATGGTATTTTATGTATTCCTAAAAAAGAAGGAAAATATCCGGCTCTCTTAAAAGTTCCGGGTGCGGGCGTGCGGCCTTATACTGGCGATGTAGCATTGGCCGAGAAAGGAATTATCACATTTGAAATAGGAATTCATGGAGTATCTGTTATCATGGATCCATCTGTCTATGCTGATTTAGGAGGCAGTGCACTGAATAATTATTCCAACTATAACATGGATAATCGCGATCGTTACTACTTCAAGCGTGTGTACATGGGCTGTGTTCGTGCCAATGATTTTTTAGTGAGCTTGCCTCAGTATGATGGAAGTAATCTCGCAGTTACAGGAGGCAGTCAGGGTGGCGCGCTGTCTATTGTCTCTGCGGGGCTTGACGCACGTGTTAAATACCTCGCGGCATTCTATCCTGCCTTGAGTGATGTTACAGGATATCTGAATGGCAGGGCAGGAGGTTGGCCGCACATGTTTGATAAAAACAATTTGCCGTTCAATAATTTGAAAGAAAAGAAAGAGACCATGAAGTACTATGACGTTGTCAATTTTGCGCGGCAAGTGAAAGTATCTGGTCTTTACTCATGGGGCTTCAATGACGAAACATGCCCACCAACTTCAATGTACGCATCCTACAATGTGATCAGCGCCCCTAAGGAATTGTATCTCGCACTCGAAACAGGTCATTGGACGTATCCGGAGCAGCGAGAGAAATTTAACAATTGGCTGGTGGAACAACTGAAAAAGAAATAGCCCTTGTTCGTTTGACAAGTGTGGTTTTTATGAGCACAAAATAGATTGAACGTCTTTGCGAGCACCTGCGTGGGATTTGTGCGTTGTGCGAAGCAATCTGCTAATTTTAGCGATCGCTTCGTCCCTCCCGCTTCCTTCGCTGGTACTCGCGATGACGTCAAATTTTTAGTTTTGCGTAACATCAGTTATTTAAGTAGGTTAGAATAAATATTTAATATGCATCACATTCGTGTACCAAAGGTTGACCTTCCAAGGGTTGTTATAGTAGGAGGAGGTTTTGGTGGAATTCAGTTGGCACAGCGCCTAAAGGGCAAACCCTTCCAGGTGGTGCTTCTCGACAAGAATAATTATCATGCTTTTCCGCCACTACTCTATCAGATTGCCACTGCGGGGTTAGAATCATCATCTATTGCGGCACCTTTCCGAAAAATTTTTGAAGGCTTTCCGAATTTTATTTTCAGACTGGCAGAAGTAAAAGAAATTGTTTCTTCCGAGAACCGGATCATTACGGACATTGGAGATATTCCATACGATTTTTTGGTGATCGCCTCTGGTTCCACCACAAATTTCTTTGGCATGAAAGACGTAGAGCAGCACGCCATGCCTATGAAGTCTATACCCGAAGCGCTGGATATCAGAAGTATGCTGCTTCAGAATTTTGAAACGGCAGTAAATCTCGAACACAAAAGCGAAGAGCAAGAGAGTTTAATTGACATTGTTGTGATTGGTGGAGGTCCAACGGGTGTAGAACTTGCCGGTGCATTGGCGGAGTTACGTAACCATGTGTTGCCGGAAGATTATGCTGAGTTGGATTTTGGTCAAATGGATATTTACCTGGTGGAAATGGCCCCTCGTTTATTGCCGCCCATGTCTGAAATAGCATCGGCTAAGACAAAAGAATTTTTAGAAGAGCTAGGTGTCCGGGTTTGGTTGAATACGGCCTTGACATCTTTCGATGGATTAAAAGCCACCTTCAACAATGGTAAAGTTATCCCGACAACACATTTGATATTCGCGGCTGGCGTGGCGGGTTGTGTACCAAACGGTTTTGCTACGGAAGCAGTCGCCCGCGGCCGCAGGCTTGTAGTCGATGGGCAATTAAGAGTGAAAGGTCTCCAAAATGTTTTTGCTATCGGTGATGTGGCAGCGTTCACTCCAGAGGGTAAACAAGCGCCTTTACCTATGGTTGCACCCGTATCAGTTCAAATGGGTAAACACCTCGCGAAATTTTTTCAAGCTGGATTACCCAAAGATTTTCCTGCATTTCAATATACCGACAAGGGAAGCATGGCCACCATTGGAAAGCACAAAGCGGTTGTTGACCTTTCATTTTGGAAAACACAAGGAGTAATAGCGTGGTTGATCTGGATGTTTGTTCACCTTATGTCACTTGTAGGTTTCGGCAGCAAAATAGGTGTCTTCCTCAGTTGGTCACAAAGTTATTTAAGTGCTGACAAAAGGTTTAGGCTCATTATAAATAGATACAAGAAGAAGTAAGCATTTCTTAACGACTTGTTTTGTTAGGCTGGCCTTTCGATTTCGAAGATGATATTCATTTTACTCCCCTCAACCAAAGTGTAATCCTATGCAATCAAGTCAAAATCCACTCTTCCTGCCTTACCTCGCTTTCTTATGTTTTGCAATTGCCACAACAAGTTGTCAGAGTCCAGATAAGAAAGAGGCAGCTGAAAAAGTTCGGACAAGGATGCTTGCCCGTGCTGTTGAAGCGGATCTTAAAAACGAATACACCGGA
>JAYVBN010000589.1:0-11546 GCA_043750455.1 Bacteroidia bacterium
CCACCAACCTGGATGAAGCCCTGGCCGATCCTTCCAATAGTATTTACTTCGATTCGCAAACAACAGGGCGAAGAGCAGAGGCTGTGCGCCAGGCGGTAAGGGCAGGCAAGCACATCTACTGCGAAAAGCCAATTGCGGTTGATACCAAAACAGCACTTGAACTATATAAACTCTGCACCGATGCCAAACTGAAAAATGGTGTGGTGCAAGATAAGCTTTGGCTTCCAGGGATCATGAAAATAAAACGCCTTATTCAGCAAGGCTTCTTCGGAAAAATACTTTCAGTACGTGGTGAGTTTGGCTATTGGGTATTTGAGGGTGATTCTATTCCCGCTCAACGACCCTCATGGAATTATAGAAAAGAAGATGATGGAGGAATTATTGTAGACATGCTTTGCCATTGGCGCTACGTATTGGATAATGTTTTTGGAAAAGTAAAAGCAGTTTCTTGCCTCGGTGCAACGCACATTCCTCAGCGCATTGATGAACAGGGTAAACCTTACACATGCACAGCCGATGATGCTGCCTATGCCACATTTGAATTGGAAGGCGGTGTGATTGCGCACTTCAATTCATCCTGGACAGTTCGTGTAAGACGAGATGATCTTTTAACATTACAAGTTGACGGAACAAAGGGATCGGCAGTTGCTGGCTTACGCGAATGTTATATTCAGCATTATGGCAACACACCTAAGCCAGTGTGGAACCCTGACATTGCTCAGCCTATCAATTTTTATGAAGGTTGGTCAAAAGTGCCGGAGCAAGAAACGTATGATAATGCTTTCAAAGCTCAATGGGAATTATTTTTAAAACATGTAGTAAAAGACGAGCCTTTTCCATGGAATCTACGGGATGGTGCCCGTGGTGTTCAACTCGCTGAGAAAGGAATTGAAAGTTGGAGTAAAAGATGTTGGGTAGATGTTCCCGAACTATAGTTATAAAATAGACTCATTGCCACGGCTTTCAGGTCATGGATAAAATTAAAAAACGAACGGAATGGCTTTAGCCAAAAAATTAAAGCGAACCTATCTAATTTTGACTAAAGTCAATTCCTTTATTTTCTATAATCCACGACCTAAAGGTCGTGGCAATTACATAACCAGAAATAGAATAGACTAAAGAGACCACAAAATGAGAAAAGTAGCATTGGTAACAGGTGGTAGTCGTGGCATTGGGCTAGGCATTGCAACTCACTTGGCTAAAAGTGGTTTTGATCTTGCCATTAATGGAATGCGGGAAGAATCTTCAATTGTAGATGTTTTAGAAAGTCTTCGAAAGTCAGGAGTTAAGGTACAGTATTGCCAAGGCAATGTTGCTTCTTCTACAGATAGAAAAGCAATAGTTCAAAAAGTAAAAGACCATTTTGGAAGATTAGATGTATTGGTCAATAATGCTGGCATCGCGCCTCGTGAAAGACGGGATGTACTTGAAACATCAGAAGAAAGTTTTGATGAGGTGGTTTCTACAAATCTTAAAAGTACTTACTTCTTAACTCAACTGGTTGCGAATTGGATGATTGATCAAAAGAAATCTAATTCATCATTCTCCGGTTGTATCATAAACATCTCTTCGATCTCTGCTACAGTTGCTTCACTTAACCGGGGAGAGTATTGTGTTTCAAAAGCAGGAATTGGTATGGTGACTCAATTATTTGCTGTACGATTAGGAGAATTTGATATTCCTGTTTACGAAGTTCGTCCTGGAATTATCAGCACCGATATGACTTCCAAAGTAAAAGATAAATACGATAAGCTTATTGAAGACGGCTTGACCGTACAAAATCGTTGGGGCTATCCAGATGATGTTGGAAAAGCAGTCGCATCACTCGCAACAAGAAACTTCCCCTACTCTACCGGACAAGTTATTATGGTCGATGGAGGTCTTACCATTCCTCGTTTATAATTTATGAGTTAAAAAATAAATTCTTAAAAATATAATCATGTCAGAGCTACCCACAGAAAGTAAAAGTGTCATCAAGCATGTCTTTAGTCTCCCTGTAATGGTAGCCGCACTTGGTTATATGGTGGATATGTACGATCTGTTTTTATTCAGTATTGTACGTGTTCCAAGTTTAAAATCGTTGGGACTTGAAGGAGATAGCCTGCTGAGTGATGGAATTTTTTTACTGAATCTTCAGATGGCGGGTTTATTAATCGGAGGCATTGTGTGGGGAATCATCGGAGATAAAAAAGGCAGACTCTCAGTTCTGTTTGGCTCGATATTGATTTACTCATTGGCCAATATTGGCAACGGCTTTGTAACTACTGTTGATCAATATGCAGTGCTAAGATTCGTTGCAGGATTTGGTTTAGCCGGAGAACTTGGTGCTGGTATAACGTTGGTTGCCGAGATTTTACCCAAAGCTATCCGTGGTTATGGAACAACATTAGTGGCAACTATGGGCGTACTTGGGGCTATCTTGGCTTACTTCGTTACTTATCTATTTGATTGGCGAATGTCATTCTTTATTGGCGGAGGCCTGGGATTAGTACTATTAATCCTTCGCATAAGCGTTTTTGAATCGGGTATGTTTGAGAAGCTAAAAGTCAGGAACATTAAGCGGGGAAATTTAGTGATGCTCTTTGGCAACAAGACCAGGTTGATTAAGTACATGAATAGTATTCTGATTGGGTTGCCTATTTGGTTTGTCGTTGGTATTCTAATTACGTTCTCTCCAGAATTTGGTAAAGCGATGGGTCTTTCAGAACCAGTTGACGCGGGTAAAGCGGTGATGTTCTTTTTTGCAGGTCAGGTGGCCGGTGATATAGTTAGTGGCTTTTTGAGTCAGTATGCGAAGAGCAGAAAGAAAATAATTCTTTTGTTTATTTTGATTTCTCTGACGTTCGTATCTGTCTATCTTTTGTTTCCATCAACTGATCTTACCGCCTTTTATATTGTTTGCGTGTGCCTTGGTATTGGCAATGGCTACTGGACCTTGTTTGTTACCGTTGCAGCAGAACTATTTGGAACCAACTTGCGTGCAACCGTTGCCACCAGTGCCCCCAACTTTGTAAGAGGCGCTGTCATTCCACTCACAATGCTTTTCGTTTACGGCAAAAATCAATTTGGAATATTGCAAAGTGCAATGGGTGTTGGATTACTAGCATTTGGAATTGCTCTCCTATCACTCCGGTTTTTGGAAGAGACCTATTCCAAAGATTTAGATTATACTGAACAAGATTGATACCAATACTTTAAGAAGTAATTAGGCATCAATCAATTGGCTTTTGGCGATAACTTATTATCATGGCGCATGAAAACTTCAAGAAGAAATTTTATTGCAAAATCCATTCTGGCAACTGCAGGCGTGTCCGCAAATTTGAATTCACTTGGAGCAAGTAATTACCCAGCTACTTCAAGTTCAACACTGATCAAAAGACCAGGAGCCTTTTCCATCAATATCTTTTCAAAAAATCTTCACTGGCTGAATTATGAAGACATGGCTTCAGTGGTGGCAGAAATGGGATTTGACGGAATAGATCTCACTGTTCGTCCGGAAGGGCATGTATTGCCAGAGAAAGTTGAAGAAGATCTGCCAAAGGCGGTTGAAGCAATCAAGAAAACCGGACTCAATGTATACATGATCACTACGGCCATCAACGATGTGGCAAGTCCGTTTGCTGAATTGATTTTAAAAACAGCCGGTTCACTTGGGGTAGCTTATTACCGCATGGGTTGGATTTCATACGATGAAAAAATAAGTATTGAAGACAACTTAAAAAATATTCAGGTAAAACTAGTCCAACTGGCTGAGCTCAATAAGAAATACAACATTCAAGGTCACTACCAAAATCACTCTGGTACAAGTTTCGGTTCACCTATCTGGGATTTACAAGCCTCATTAAATAAAATCGATTCACCATGGCTTGGTTCGCAATACGATATTATGCACGCAACGGTAGAGGGAGCGAATTCGTGGCCACTCGGGCTTAAACTTTTGAAACCTTATATCGGCACAATGGATATCAAAGATTTTCATTGGGCTAAGAAAGATAACAAATGGGTTGCACAGCTTGTGCCATTAGGAGAAGGTATGGTTGATTTCAAAAAATACTTTAACCTGATCAAGGAATATGCAATCGAAGGGCCTTTGTCCATTCATTATGAATATCCACTGGGCGGAGCCGAAAATGGTGCGAAAGTAGTTACGATGCCGAAAGAAGAAATACTGGCTGCGATGAAGAAGGATGTTTCGACCCTCAGAGGATTATTGACTGAGGCTGGCTTGAAATAATCGAAAGGAATTTGAATGTGGCAGGCAGCATAAAAAAAAAAGGCAAGTCAAAAATGACTTGCCTACTAAAAATTTTACATAAAGATAATTATCCCAGATAAGCCTTCAGTGACTTACTTCTGGAGCTATGTCTTAATCTGCGGGTTGCTTTCTCTTTTATCTGGCGAACGCGCTCTCTTGTTAAATTGAATTTTTCGCCAATTTCTTCCAAGGTCATTGCCTGTTGGCCGTTAAGTCCAAAGTAAAAAGACATCACATCAGCTTCGCGTTCGGTAAGAGTTGAAAGCGTACGTTGAACTTCCCGCTTCAAAGAATCCACCATCAATTCTGCATCAGGGGTTTCTTCGCTGTCATTTTCCAATACATCCAAAAGACTATTCTCTTCACCTTGTACAAAAGGTGCATTCATAGACACATGGCGTCCACCGACTTTTAAAGTGTCCACTACTTCTTCCGTAGTTACTTGCAATACTTCGGCAAGTTCTTCTGGAGAAGGCTCGCGTTGGAACTTTTGCTCGAGATCTGAAAATGATTTCGAAATTTTGTTTAACGAACCTACCCTGTTCAATGGAAGTCTTACAATACGGGATTGCTCGGCAAGTGCTTGCATAATGGACTGACGAATCCACCACACTGCATAGGAAATAAATTTAAACCCGCGCTTTTCATCAAAACGTTTGGCCGCCTTTATCAAACCTACATTTCCTTCATTGATTAAATCTCCAAGGGTCAGACCGTTGTTCTGATATTGTTTAGCCACGGAAACCACAAAGCGAAGATTGGCTTTTGTAAGTTTCTCAAGGGCGATTTGATCACCCTCTCTTATTTTTTGAGCTAATATTACCTCCTCGTCTGAGGTTATTAAATCCACTTTACCAATCTCTTGTAAATATTTATCCAGGGACTGGCTTTCCCGGTTGGTGATCTGTTTGCTTATTTTTAGTTGTCTCATCAGTTGTGGAACATGTAGTTGCTAAATAAGTTCAAAAAATGATCCTACATCGCTATCTAGTACCTGGAATGAGGCGAAACAGCTTCCATTTCGGCTCCGCAGTCTATAGGCAATGAAGGAATTGCAAAGATAGGAAAATCCTCCAAATTAAGGCATATATTGTTCTGTCGCATCGAAAAACTGGCTGCAAAGCCAACTCGATTAAGTTTATTGCAAGACATCATCAACCATTTTGCTAAAGCGCTGACTACCTTATAAATTGGACGCCAGTTGCAGAGTTTTCGGAAATCACTTGAAGTGAATACGCAGAGTAATTCTTTAAAGTATTGATAATAAGTAAATTAATTAAATAACTGAGCAATGATTAACAGAAGAGATTTTATTCAACGCACCACTGCCGGTGTTGTTGGAATCGCCATAAGCCATAGCGCTTTCCCACAAATTATTCTTCCCCAAAAAAAAGATAAACTTGGTGTAGCCTTGGTTGGCCTTGGGTACTATAGCACCGATCTCCTTGCCCCTGCTCTTCAACTAACAAAGCACTGTTACCTCGCTGGTGTTGTTACGGGAACGCCATCCAAAGCAGAGAAATGGAAACTAGCACATAACCTTCCCGATAAGAACATTTACAATTACCAGAACTTCGATTCCATCGCCAACAATCCTGACATTGATATTATTTACATTGTTCTTCCGCCCTCCATGCATGCTGAGTATGTGATACGTGCAGCCAATGCAGGCAAGCACGTCTGGTGTGAAAAGCCAATGGCGGTTACTGAAGCTGAATGCAAAAGCATGATTGATGCTTGCGCAAAGAATAAGGTGAAACTAAGCATTGGCTATCGAATGCAGCACGAGCCGAATACAAAGCAAATCATTCAATTCAGAAAAGATCTAACATACGGCAAGGTGATGAAGGTGGAAGCTGCTGCAGGTTACTTTGACGGGCGCACCAATCATTGGAAGCAAATCAAAAAACTTGGAGGCGGTTGTATGCTCGACATGGGTGTCTATCCTTTAAATGCTGTTCGATACAGTACAGGGTTGGAGCCAATTGCCGTCACTGCATTTGCTTCTACAACCCGGCCTGAAATTTATAAGGAAGTTGAAGAGACAATGAAATTTGATCTTGAGTTTCCAGGAGGAGTAACTGCTTCTTGTGAAACAAGCTTTGGAAAAGGAATGAACGATCTTATGGTTACCTGCTCAAAAGGTTGGTACAAGTTGTCCCCTTTTCAGGCGTACAGTGGAGTTAATGGCGTTACCAGCAATGGAACAAAGCTAAATGCCACAATCGCCAATGAGCAAGCTACTCAGATGGATGATGATGCATTGGCCATTATCAACAATACACCATTGATAGCACCAGGTGAAGAAGGGTTAAAAGATATTAAAGTTGTGGAAGCCATCTACCGTTCTGTGGCGGAGAAGAAGCGGGTTAACATCTAAGAACCACTTGACGACAACATAACTTAACCAGCAATTTTTATGAGCGGTCTTATATTAATTGCAATGAGCTATTTATAATAGCTACTTTGCCGTCCAAAATTTCTAAGTCAATCTCTTAGATAGTAGCCAAACTACCAACCAACTGATAAACGATTGCTACATGCACCACCCGAAACAAATTAGTAAACCTGGTCTTTTAATAATTACCCTAATCGTAGCATTGGCGTTTTTCCAATCATGCGAAAATAAGCCAACCGGGCCGCGCGTACTAGTCTTTTCAAAAGCAAAAGGTTGGAAGCACTCTTGCATTCCTTACGGGATTGCAGCTATCCAGAAATTGGGAAAGGAAAACAACTTCCTGGTGGACACTACTAAGAACTCGGAATATTTCACAGATGAAAGCCTGAAAAAATATCACGCAGTTATCTTTAACAGTACAACACGCAATGTATTGAATGCTGAGCAGCAAGCCGCCCTTGAGCGATACATTCAAGCAGGAGGCGGGTACGTGGGTATTCACTCTGCGGCCGACACCGAATATGAATGGCCTTGGTACGATAAACTGATGGGTGCCCATTTTTCCAGCCATCCTCACAATTCCAATATTCGCAAGGCTACTGTCAATGTCACTGATACGACTCACATCTCAACTAATGGATTACCATCTAAATGGGAACGCACCGATGAGTGGTATAACTACAAATCATTTTATCCAGGCATAAAAGTATTGGCCTATCTAGATGAGAACACATACGAGGGCGGAACAAACGGAAGCAACCACCCTATCGCCTGGTACCATGAGTTTGACGGTGGTCGCGCATTTTATACCGGAGGTGGACATGAAGATTCCAGCTATAGCGAACCGTTGTTTCTCAATCACCTCTTGGGAGGCATTAAGTACGCAATGGGCAATGGCAAATTGGATTATAGTAAATCGTATGCAGTCGTAGTGCCAGAAGAGAATCGATTTGTCAAAACTATTTTAATGAATGATCTAAATACTCCAATGGAATTAGCTGTTTCAAAAGATGGGCGAGTATTCTTTACTGAATTGAGAACCGCCAATCTCACTATGTTTAACACCGTCACTGGAAAATATTCTCTTGTCCATCAATTCAATGTAGCTACCAAAGGTGGAACTGGCCTTATAGGAGTTACGCTTGATCCAGATTTTGATAAAAATCATTTTATCTTCGTTTACTACTCACCACCCACTGACAAAGAACCGATCCTCTTTAACCTTTCCCGTTTTATCATAAAGGATGACAATACACTTGATCTTTCATCTGAAAAAATTCTCTTGCAAGTTCCTGTAGAAGAAAATAGTGGTGCGCATCATGGTGGCTCTCTGGCATGGGATAAGGATGGAAACTTATTCTTATCTACCGGGGATAGTTCAAGCCCATTTCCATCTAATGGCTATGCCCCATTAGATGAGCGACCCGGCCAAGAGTATTACAGTCTGGATGCACAGCGTGCTGCCTCCAATACAAATGACTTGAAAGGAAAAGTGTTGAGGATACATCCAGAAGCTGATGGTACATATACTATCCCTGAAGGAAATCTTTTCCCGAAAGGAACAGAGAAAACTAAACCGGAAATCTATACGATGGGATGCCGCAATCCTTATCGCGTTGCAGTAAATCCAAAAACGTCTGTGCTTTATTGGGGCGAGATTGGCCCCGATGCAGGTAAAGATAGTATCAACGGCCCGCGAGGATATGACGAGTTCAATCAGGCAAAGAAGCCGGGCAATTATGGATGGCCTTACTTTGTTGGTAATAACAAGGCTTATCCCAAGTGGGATTTTGCCACCAACACTGCCGGCCCTTTATTTAATCCGGAAGCACCCGTTAATAACTCACCTAATAATACAGGACTTAGTAATCTGCCACCGGCAACTTCAGCCATGATCTGGTATCCCTACGCAGCTTCTGAAGAATTTCCAGAATTGGGTCAAGGTGGTAGAAGTGCCATGGCCGGTGAATTTTATTCATTCAACAAAAATTCTGCATCCACTAATAAGTTTCCCGAATACTATGACGGAGCCCTGTTTGTATTTGACTGGATGAGGAACTGGGTACTTGCCTTGCGGTTTGACGCGGACGAAAACTATAAACGGAGTGAGCCCTTCATGATGGCCACCGGTGATTTCAGAAGACCTATTGATCTTGCATTTGGTAGCGATGGTATTATGTACATGTTGGAGTATGGATCAGTATATGGAGCCGATAATGATGATGCGCGTTTGGTGAAGATCGAATACAACAATGGCAATCGCGCACCCATTACAAAAGCCGGAGTTGTTGATTCGGTTGCTACCGCAGAGTTAGATAAAAAAGTTTTTCTCACATCCGAACGATCAGTTCCGCTGGGCAGTGAAGCGGCAGGAGCAAGTCCATTAAGAGTTGTATTCAGCAGCCGTGGTTCGGGTGATCCTGATGATGAAGACAAGGTCAATTATGAATGGCTCTTTGATGGAAAAACAGTTGGATCATCAAACCCGAACACGGCTTATACTTTTACTCAACCAGGTATTTATCATACCATCTTGAAGATCACAGATCAATCCGGTGCGGTGGGTGTTGATTCCATATTGGTTAAGGTTGGAAATGAAGTACCTGACGTAGCCATTTCTTCGTCTGATAACAAATCATTTTTTTGGAATAAGAAGCCGTTTAGATATTCCGTAAAGTTTGCGGACAAGGAAGATAATACGATCGACACTAAGAACGCTTCTGTTTCAATTGAATATAGTGCGGAGCCAACTTCATCGGGTACTGACGGCCTGAAGTCAATTGGCCTGACCCTAATTAACAGTAGCGACTGCAAAGCTTGTCACACCATAGATAAGATTTCTGTCGGCCCCTCCTATTCTGCCGTGGCCGAAAAGTATAAGAAAAAGCCTGGTGCTGTTTCCGATCTATCGAAAAAAATCATTGCTGGAGGCGGAGGGAATTGGGGAACCGAACATGTGATGGCGGCACATCCACAAATTTCCACTCAGGATGCCAATGAAATGGTAACCTATATTTTGTCGCTGGCTGATTTAAAAAAACCAAAAACTGTTTTATCAACTCAGGGTGCAATCACATTGAATCAGCATAAGGAAGATGAACCTCGTGGTTTGTACACACTTACAGCTACTTATACCGATAAAGGAAGCAATGGTATTGAACCTCTTACTGGCAACGATGTTACAAATCTTCGAAGCGCTAAAGTCAAGACCGTATATGCGGATGCATATGTTGGCTTTCAAAGGTTTGGAAATAGCCTGAGTCAAGGCAGCCATAAATCATATATTCTATTGAAAAACATAGACCTTACAGGCATTAAGAAGTTTACTTATGAGTATGCATCAAAAGATAAAGATGGAACCATTGAAGTCAGGATTGATTCACAGGCTGGGCCAATAATTAGTAAGACGGACTATAAGGCCACAACTAGTTGGGATAAGACGGCTGCAGTCACAGGGAAAGTGGCAACCCCAACAATTGGAAGGCATGATGTTTATTTCTTTATGATGAAGCCTGAAAAACCAAATAAGGATATTATCAATTTGAAAACGATACAGTTTGAACAAAAGTAGTCAGGTGCCTTATACCTTATAAGTTACAAGTCATCTTTTGGCTATTTTGGATTGGATTAAATCCCAAAGGTTTCCGTACAAGTCTGAGAAGACGGCAACTGTTCCGTACGGCTCTTCAGAAGGTTCTCTTACGATAGTGACACCTTTCGTTTTCAGATTATTAAAGTCCCTCCAGAAGTCATCAGTGTTCAAAAATAAAAAAACACGTCCACCTGCTTGATTGCCAACTCTGGATCCTTGCTCATCGTTAGCAGCTTTCGCTAACAATAATGAACATCCACCGGCATTACCTGGTGGTGAAACCAAGACCCATCTCTTGGTTTCACTCAACAGAGTATCTTCTATTAATTTAAAATTCAGTTTCTCAGTATAAAATTGAATGGCTTTATCGTAGTCATCCACTAGAAGAGCTATATGTGCAATCTGTTGGTGCATTATTTCTTAACAAGATAGACAAGTTGTCCGCGATGGTAACTCATGTGGTTGGTTCGACTGATCAAAACATTAAGCTTGTTGCGATGAGGTTCTTTCGCAAAGTCTGCTTCTGATACGGAGGTGTGACGCGCAAACCACTCATCTGTTGAGGCGCTCTTAATGGCTTCAGTAAGTTTTGAATAAATAGCTTTCCAATACACTCTCACTTCAGCGGATGTTGCGATAGCCGCAGAAGACCGATCGGCATCCTTTACAAAGGGAGCTTCCAACTGAGGATAGAGTCTCTCTCCCCATCCAAACAACGTAAACAAACCATCGCTAACTGCCGCCAAATGGCCAATCAGGTAAACACCTCTGTTTCTTCCTGGAGCAGTTTCGGCCATCAATTGGTCATCCGACAAGGAATCCAAAAGCTTTGTAACTCTTGTATTTTCGCTGTCCCATGCGCTGATTGTCATTTTTACAAAAAGTTCTTTTGTGATTTCAGTAGAAGAGGTATCAGTTTTCATTTTTGATTTGGTGGGTTTAGATAAATCTAACTAATCGCTGGCGAAAAGAGTTGCACCAAATTCAGAAAAGAAGGCAAGCTATTCAAGATATTCCGTCCTATGAATGCAATAAAGATGACTTTCACCCGTCTAAAAGATTTTAGCTGTATATTTCACCTTAACAAACCCCTCACATATCATGAAAAAGAAAATATTCATTGGTCTTGGAGTCGTTGCTACACTTTTCATTGGCTGGGTAGTTTATGGCCTTTTTATTGCAACTCCAAAAAGTCCCGCTACCTCTGCGTCAATCAGTGATAATGGGCTTGACATTTCTGTTACCTATAGCCAACCTTCTAAAAGGGGTCGGTTGATCTTTGGAGAAGAAAAAGATGGAGC
>JAYVBN010000590.1:0-2186 GCA_043750455.1 Bacteroidia bacterium
TTTAGCCACCTTATTAGATCAAAAGGAATTGTTGATCGGCAATCTTCAGTTAGTACCTGAGTCTTACGAGAAAGAGGAGACAGTGAACATAACAGATTCGGTTAAGTTTCTTTGCATCTCTCCAGTCGTACTTATTCCTGCTTCTTTTAATGATGAGAGTGGCAAACGATTTATCACACCAGAAAGTGATGAGTTTTCTGATTTGCTTTATGATTCTACTATTGCCCGAATGGAGGCAAGTGAAAAATACACACCAGATCAGCTCGCTCAATATTATAAGTTTCAGTTAGTACCCGATAAAGAGTATATCGCCAGAATCGAGACTTCTCACAAAAAGTTTGCGCGCATTTATCCTTTGTTTGATTCGGATGTAAAATATGAAGTGCGTGGCTATACGTTTCCGTTTACTTTATATGCACCGCAACCTGTTCTGCAATTCTTATATGAAAATGGTTTGGGCTATTTCTCTCACAAAGGTTTCGGAATGCTGGATGTTGCAAATGCCGATACAATCAGAAAGGCTTCTGATCAGGAAATGAATTACGCTTAGTGCGGATTTACTGGCAATACAAAATATCCTACCAGAAGATCAGCATTGGGCCGATAGGCTCTGTAATACACGAATACTTCGTAGACATTCTCAGTTTCGAAATGGCTTCCATCAAAATAATGAGGGGGCAGGTTAGAATTCTCAACCGAGTATGTGTAATTATAAAATCCTTGCTTTAGAAATAGAGTTGATTCATAAATTCCTTTGTCAGGATTATAAACCATTTTGTTTTCTTTATCTCGTATCCAATTATTGAAAGCACCAATAATATAGACATCACCGTCAACTGGTTTTGACGCTCTCAGTGCGAAACTTGTTTGTACATAATTGCCGCTAATGGCAGGCTCCGCATTGTCCAGGTTTTCAATTCTATAGCTACCATTTATATCCGAGTATAGCGCGTATACATCATTGCCGCGCGATTTATCGAGTTGGACTGAAAGCTGATATGGCCTTAGAGTCCGGTCGAATTTTCCGGTATTTTCACCTGGGAAATTTAAAGACCTGAAATCGACAAACCGAAATTCATTTCCGGCAGTGAAATATTTGTCCTGATCGAAGAATCTGTATTCCAATTCATGCCTGTCTTCACGCACAAAAGATGGTTTTACATCTATTCTCGCGTTGTCCCATCGTTGGTTTTGACGAATAACTACATGAACTGATTCCAATGGATTGAGTATCTCAATATTTCCATAGTTTAATGTAAAGTTGAGTTGTTGATTACTTGTATTAAGAGTGCCAGCTCCAGAAAATGAGTTGTCTTTTTGCAATGTCATTTGATTGTCGGCTACAAAAAATCTCTTTGAAAGAATCATGTCCGATGTGTCACCATCGCGGTAAAGAAGTAGCAGGTAATTTCCTGGAACCTTAACCGGTGGTATTTGAAAGCGATAATGAACGTATGCTGGATAAATATTATTTGAGATCTCGTATTCGTTTAAAGTAAACTCATTGTATTCATTCATGAAATCTAAATCCGTCAAGCTTGATTTGACCCAATCAAAGTTGCAATGGATTAATTTCGCATAATAATTATTTCGATTGTCCTGGAGGTCATCAAATTCAATTGATAAATCGGGGTGAAGTTGAACTGTTTTGATCTGAGGCTCGTACACCATATCGATGAATTGGAGTTTCTTTTGTGCACTTGCCAGCAGACTTAATGGCATCAAAATGATAATTACAATGTGTTTCATCTTACAAAACTAAACGTTATTTGTGTGAAGTTGGTATTCCAACTATTTGCCAAATAAGTGGGTCTAAACATCAGAATGGATTAATGCTGAGCGAACAGGAGCTTATCAAGGGCTGTGCCAAAGGTGATAGGGCTTTACAAAAAGCCTTGTATGGACGCTATTGCCGTAAAATGATGGCTATATCCTTGCGGTATGCCCGTTCCACTCAAGAAGCTGAAGATATTTTGCAAGAAGGTTTTATTAAAATATTTGGCAATATCCATTTGTTTCGGTCGGAGGCAAAACTGGAAACATGGATGACCAGGATCATGATTAACACAGCCTTGAATAGCCACCGGCAAAAACTATACATGCTGCCAATGGTGGATGTAACTGACCTCCAGATTTCAGAGGATGAAGGCATAAATCTTTCTGATTTTAATTTATCAGAGTTGATT
>JAYVBN010000591.1:0-4131 GCA_043750455.1 Bacteroidia bacterium
ATCGAGAAGCAAGATTTTAGGGATAGAGTCGAGCAGTTGCTTTAGGATAATGATTTTTTTTAATTGTCCGTTTGAGAGACGTGTAAGATCGAGGTCTAGCAGGTGGTGAAGTTGAAAAGAATGAGGCAATTGAAGGTGATTAAGATTCTGAATACGTTGACCTAGATAGCCGCGCACTGTAGTAGGCGAGGGGCTCTCTTCAATAGTGTAATAGCGCTGCTGGTAAAAAATGTCTTGTGCATTGATCAACTCATGGAGTGCATGCGTGGGGATGAAGTGCATGTATTTTTTTCGAAGAATAAATTTTTCATCCCAGCCGAGCGACTCATTTATGAAATCATAGGTCACTGATCCTTGTTTCGGCTGAATTCTTCCCGCGAGGAGTTGCAGCAGTGTGGTTTTGCCTGATCCGTTTTTTCCTTCCACGAGGTAGCTGACATCCGGTTCTAAGCAAGCGTTGAGTTTTTGAAATATGTAGTGGTCACGCACCAATACAGTGACATCGCTTAGTTGAATCATATAAAAAAAACGCCTCGGGCCTATTATCCAATCAAATCACTCCCAAGAAAAGAAATAAACAGAAGGCCATAATTTCATTCCTGCTATTTTCCTTAAAGACCAAATTCTTTATCTCAAAGCAAAAGCAATATACCAGCCACCCGGCTTGGCTCCTCTTCCTCCACCTGCAGCGATCGCCACATATTGTTTACCTGCCACCTCATAGGTGATCGGTGTTGAGAAACCACCAGCTGGTAACTGATATTCCCAAACTATCTTACCCGTTTTTTTATCGATGGCCCGTATGCGTTCATCACGTGTACTGGCAATGAAAATTAATCCGCTGCCGGTTACTACGGGACCTCCATAGGTTTCGGTGCCAGTAATTGGGATTCCTTTTTTGGTAAGTTCAGGGAATTCTCCTAAGGGAATAGTCCACAAATATTCACCCGTGTTGAGATCAATGGCATTCAATGTTCCCCAAGGAGGCTTAACAGCATTATAACCATTCATGTCGGTGAAGCGTTGCCAGATGTTCATGCTATAATCAGGAACATAAGGAAAGTCAGCCAGTTGAGCAGCAGCGTTAACTTCTTTACTTTTTTCATCCACTACTTTCTTCGTGATGAGTTCCTTATTCTTTAAATACCCGATGATCGCTTTTCGATTATCATCCGATAAGTAAGGGAAAGCAGGCATCCTGCCATTACCAATTTTGATCATGGTATTTAAGTCATTATCGGAACGCCTCTT
The DNA here is from genome assembly GCA_043750455.1 of Bacteroidia bacterium. Lineage (GTDB taxonomy): Bacteria > Bacteroidota > Bacteroidia > Cytophagales > Cyclobacteriaceae > ELB16-189. The sequence continues at coordinate 1,252 of JAYVBN010000591.1, forward strand.
CTCAACATTCACGAGGCTGGGAATGACGGAGCCCTGTCCCTTTTTCTCCACTCCATGACAGGGTGAACAATTCTTGATATACAAAACATGACCGGGAGAAAGCGAAGTCAATTGTTGCTCACGATCTTTTTTGCTTATCATCTTCAATTCCCAAGGGGCATGATTGGAATTCTGATAAAGCACACCATCCAGGTCTGTAGCATTGCCGCCCCATTCTGCTCCTCCGCTGTATCCATATAATAATGTGCCTTGTTCGCTAGGTGGTTGAAACTGACTTTCCGATTTCTGAAACTCCTGAAAACGTTTCTTTACAAAGGCGTTGGCTTCAGGAGAAATATCGGTAAGGTCTTCTTCGGTGACGATTTGCTTCATCAATGATCTTGGCTTCATCACAATTTTTTGTGTTGGATAGGGATGCTCACCCAGTAAACCATTAGTAGGAACTGGTCTCTCCTCAATGGGGAATATGGATTCTCCGTTATCGCGATCCAATACATAGATGTATCCATCTTTGCCTACTTGTGCCACTACGTCTCTCTTCTTTCCATTTTGTGTGATGGTCGTCAGGTTGGGTGGAATCGGAAAATCGCGATCCCACAAATCATGACGAATCGCCTGAAAGTACCATTTCATTTTGCCGGTTTCTGCATCGAGCGCAATAATGCAATTAGAAAAAAGGTTAGCGCCTTCACGGGCACCACCATAAAAGTCGGAGGAAGGAGAACCGGTGCCGAAATACACTACGCCTCTTTTTTCATCTACCGACATGCCACCCCATACATTGGAGCCGCCCAGTTTTTTATACGCATCCGGAGGCCAGGTGTCATAACCAAATTCTCCCGGTAATGGAATGGTGTGAAATACCCATTTTAATTTTCCGGTGACGACATCAAACGCACGTATGTAACCCGGTGCAGCATCTCCACCTTCGGATACCGTTGATCCCATAACTACCGTGTTTTTATAAATCACGCCCGGGCTGGTTGCCGTGACATTAAGATCTTTTACTTCATGACCAATATTACCATCAAGGCCTTCGTGCAAATCGGTTTTTCCCTTGTCGCCAAAGGTGGTGATGAGTTGGCCCGTGGATGCATTGACTGCATATAAGACAGACCCTGCGGTATACAAAATACGTTTATCCTCTCCGCTCTCCCAATACATAACACCGCGGTTGGCATGAAGCTTGGCGCTATTCGGTTCAAACTTCCAAATCTGCTTACCCGTTGCAGCATCCAATGCAAACAAGTTGAGCTCTGATGAGGTCCCAAACATAACTCCATTCACTACAATAGGTTGACATTGTATTTCTCTCCTTGCCGGAAACTTAATCGTGTCATTGGCGAAATACGTCCAGACAACTTGCAGGTCTTTCACATTTTCCGAATTGATTTGAGTTAATGGCGAGTATCGGTTATTCGCTTTGTTACCTCCATAGGTAGGATAATCTTTTCCTGTTTGCAGGAAGGCATTATCATCTTTTAATTCAACAGTGGTACAACTTACTATAAGTAATAAAGGCAGGGGGAGTAGTCGCAAAGTCATTTTTGATCCGATAGTAGATAGAATTGATAATTTATTTTCCATTGAACAGTTTCTCCTGGTTTGATACTTAACCGGATATAGGGTTCAGGGCAAACGGTTTTGGGTGCCGACCAGAATACAATTTTAGATAGAGGCTGATCGCTCGTGATGCGTACTGCAGCACCGGTTTTACTGTTTTCAATTTTGATATCATAATCTCTCGCGCTGTTACTGAAGCCGGTAATTGACCGATAGAAAAGATGATCGTTGTTCATCAATTCTTTGTCAAACAGAATCTGATTGCCTTGTAATTTTCCAAGCGGACCTGCCGGAGTAGTTTCACTGATGAGTGTGAAGGGGAAGGTAACGGTGAAGTCAGGCCCGATCGGTTGGTTATCCATGACAAAAAAATTATGATTGTACACATTCGTTTCGATAGTTTGCTTTCCTGTATTTTTCAGGGAATGTGATAATATCATTTCAGGTTTATCCTTGGTTAACTTAACCGTCTTCGTGTATTCATAGGCATACTTCGTGTCGGTGAGTGTTTGAAAAAATGTCACTTCGTCTTTTTTCTTCATCACTTTCCAGGTACCGCTGTTGGTATTTTTATAGGTGGTACCAAAAAAATACTTTTCCTCCTCCGGTTTCACCAACACGCCTACACCAATCTTCAAAAACGTATCGCCAATTTTGGCTTCATCATATCCCAACGGTGTAAATTCCTCCACGGGCCCCGCGATGTGTTCATGAAAAGTAGGATCATGTTCTTTATTATGCCACGTACCAAAATACGTATGTCCCTGGTATTCCAATTCCGGAATGACACCAGCCCAATCAAAACGGGCTCCTCGATAAAATCCTGTTTTACTATCCGGCAGGTAAAGTCTTGCTTTTATCAGGCCATTCGAAATTTGAGCCTGAGGATATTGATCCACCGGTTTACCACCGACTAATAAAAATAGAAAGAGTACTGCCACGAAATTCTTCATATCCAGTTGCCTTCTTTAATTAACTCCAAAGGCGGTCATAGGAACGTACATCATTCCACTGAGGCGTTGGCACAAAATAACTTGTGTCCTCCGGATGAAGGTGCTGCTTAACTTCTTCTTCATTTAATTCGACACCTAACCCTGGTGCATCTTCAGGAACGTTGGCAAAGCCTTTTGTATATAAAGGTTGCTTGCCCACCATCTTCACCAGCTTTGGCCACCATGGATTATCTACGATCTGGTTAGGCACTTCCAGCGCAAGCGCATTTTGTGTAGCCGCAGCACAATGTACATTGGCCATAAAGCAAATGGGTGATCCCGCAAAGTGCATCACCATGGGTGTTTCTTTTTCTTCTGCATAATC
>JAYVBN010000592.1:0-2075 GCA_043750455.1 Bacteroidia bacterium
ATTGCCAACACCGATACATTGATTAACACCATACGTTTCCGCAAAAGATTTCTCAAACTCTGAAACAAAAAATCCACCTACAAAAACACCATTTTCAAAAACTGATTGTACAGCAACATCCACTTCGGATTTAATATTGAGGTATTGAGTTTTTAAATCAACGAACGGGACATTCATTAAATAGTATTTCTATTAAAGAAGCTAGACGACTGCCTTGAATTGTTTGAGAAAGCGAATGTCATTCTCCGAGAACAAACGCAAATCATTTATGCCATAGCGTAGCATGGTTATCCTCTCAATGCCCATACCAAATGCAAAGCCTGTATATTCTTCCGGGTCGATTCCACAATTGCGTAAAACGTTGGGATGAACCATACCTGAACCTGCAATCTCTACCCAGCCAGAATATTTACAAACGTTACAACCTTTGCTACCGCATATAAAGCAAGACACATCTATTTCTGCACTGGGTTCGGTAAAAGGAAAATAAGATGGACGCAGTCTTATTTTGGTCTCCTTGCCAAACATTTCCTTTGCGAAATGAAATAGAGTTTGCTTGAGGTCAGAGAACCCAACGTTTTTATCCACATAAAGTCCTTCCACCTGATGAAAGAAACAATGGGCGCGTGCCGAAATTGCCTCGTTGCGATACACACGGCCAGGCATGATAGCGCGAATAGGAGGCTTCTGCTGTTTCATTAACCTGATTTGCACATTGGAAGTATGAGTGCGCAAAAGGACATCTGGACTTTTTTCCACAAAAAATGTATCCTGCATTTCTCGTGCTGGGTGATTCTCGGGAAAATTTAAAGCGGTGAAATTATGCCAGTCATCTTCAATCTCTGGGCCATCGGCAACATTGAAGCCCAAGCGCTCAAAAACTTCTATGATTTTATAACGAGTAATATTCAGTGGATGTAAACTCCCTGTTTTGTTTGGCACAGAGGGCAAGGATAAATCAATCTCAACACTTGCAGAAGAGGCTGTTGACTCAAGTTCGTCACTCAGTTGTTTGAACTTTGCTTCGGCTGATTGTTTTAGTTCGTTAAGGACTTTTCCAAGTGTCTTTTTCTCTTCAACGCTGGCTTGCTTGAACTCTTCGAATAGTTCTGAGATCACACCTTTTTTGCTGATGAATTTTAGGCGGAATAACTCCAGATCATCAGATACCTTGTGTTTGAAATTTTCAATCTCAACCTTAAGAGATGCTACCTTTTTCCCTATTGTCTCCATATTTCTGTTGCGCGACTTTCAAAATTTGATTAATAATTAAGCAAATGGCAATCACCAAGGGTAAAATTAACGTATCTGAGCTGTTTCTTAAAATCCAGGCCAAAAACACGAAGGAGATGTTTATGGCTGCTAAAATCAAGGTAGCTTTTGAATGCGTAAAACCTAAATTCAAAAACTGATGGTGAAGGTGATTCTTATCGGCATGAAAAGGCGACTCAAATTTTCTAAGCCGCAGAATAATTACCCTTGATGTATCGAATATGGGAATGATCAAGACACAGACTACAGTTCCAATAGAAGCCTCAAATCGGGCAGGGTTATTTGCCGGGAGGGAATAATTAAGATTAATGAAATGAATACTTAAATAGGATAGCACAAGCCCAATGGCAAGCGCTCCCGTATCGCCCATAAAAATCTTAGAGGGCTGCCAATTGAAAATTAGAAATGCCAATATCGATCCGCAAAATGCGAATGCTAGTATAGAAAAATAAAAGTATCCTGCGATATAAAACCAAAGACCGAAAAAGAGCAGGATGACCAAGCCAATTGTACCAGCTAGGCCATCGAGGCCATCAATTAGATTGTAGGAGTTGGTAAGTATAATGATTGTGAAAATAGTAATCATCCACCCCACCCATGTTGGAAATACTATCGCCTCAAATGTTCCATAAAAAGAATTCAGATACAAGTTACCAAACACGACAAGAATTAAAACAGGCAAGAATTGGCCAATTAATTTCCTGACCGGATCCAGAGCAAGGATATCGTCTCTCAATCCAGTTATAAACATAATGGCCAATGCAACAAAGAAGTATTTTAAATGAATCCATTCCTGAAAAGGA
>JAYVBN010000593.1:0-3546 GCA_043750455.1 Bacteroidia bacterium
AAGTGATTTGTATTTCCCTTCTGCATTTTGGTCTGTTACTTTCGCGCCTCCACGCAATTCTTTGATGGCTTTTACAAGTGATGCCTTTTCAAAACCAGAATCTTTCATGATGGACGCTACCTTGTCTTTGGTAGCTAACAGCGCCAATAACAAATGTTCAACGGCAACATATTCATCCTTAAACTCGCGCAGTTCCTTTTCTGCGTTTTGCAAAACAGTATTCGTAATGCTGGATAAATAAGGTTGTTGCCCTGACGCCTTAGGATATGAATTTAGTATTTCATTGAGTTTAGTCTCCAGGATGGTACCATTGATATTGAGTTTCTTAAAGAGATAGTTAGAAACATTTTCATCTGTTTCTAAAATCGCTTTAAGCAAATGGCCTGGCTCAATAGCTAGTTGTTGCTTACTCGTTGCAATCTCAGCCGATTTCTGCAATGCCTCTTGGGATTTTATAGTGAATTTCTCGAAGTTCATATTGATTTATATTAAGCTACTCACGATGCTCAAATTCGAATCCATCTGATTTATTTAGTGTATTTAAGAAAATTTGACATTATCTTGAAGATAAATCAATCCTATTCAGTCATTTTGACTTAACATATGCCAAAACGCCCAATAAGGAAAACAACTCAACATCAGGATACGCTTTTACTTGAAACAGCTTGGGAAGTTTGCAATCAGGTAGGAGGAATTTATACAGTTATTCGCTCGAAGGCTCCTGCTATAATGGAAAATCACAATGGGCATTTCTGCATGATAGGCCCATATCTCAATAAAAGTATACAAGCCGAACTTGAACCGCTTGATGATGCTGCCGATATTTTTGGACAAGCAGCCGCAAACCTAAGCAAAAAAGGATATGACGTTATCTATGCGGAGTGGCTCATCACCGGCAAGCCAAGGGTTGTTTTACTGAATCCAAATGCAGTTGAAGAAAAAGCGCTTAGCGTGATCAAGTATTTATTATGGAAAAATCACAATATAAGTACACCTACCGGAAACACTTTAATTGATCAGGTACTTGGGTTCGCGTATCTCACTAAACTATTTTTTGATGAACTGGTAAAGCTGGCCGGGCACGATAAAAAAATCATCGGGCATTTTCATGAATGGATGGCGGGTCTTCCTATTCTCGACATCAAGCGAGATAAGATGCCAGTGAAAACAATTTTTACCACACATGCTACTCAACTCGGTCGACACCTCGCCATCAACTCTCCATTATTTTATGCGCACCTCCCTTTTTTTAAATGGGAGGATGAGGCCAGCAAATTTGGAATAGAAACGGAAGCAGCTATTGAATATGGATGCGCTCAAAATTGCGATGTGATGACAACGGTGAGTGATGTTACTGCGCGCGAATGCAAGCATATCCTAAGGCGAACACCAGATGTTATTCTTCCAAATGGTTTAAATATTCAACGCTTTGAAGCGTTGCATGAGTTTCAAAATCTGCATGCGGTTTATAAAGAGCAGATTCATCAGTTTGTAATGGGTCACTTCTTTAGTTCCTATTCATTTGACCTCAATAAAACAATTTATTTATTTACCTCGGGTCGATACGAATATAAAAATAAAGGGTTCGACCTTACGCTCGAAGCACTGGTTCACCTCAATCAACAACTTAAACACGAAAATTCAGACATTACTGTGGTGATGTTTTTTATCACGAAGCGCGAATTCTATAGCATTAAACCCGAAGCACTACAATCTAGGGCGATGATGGAAGAAATTCGGCAAACATGCGAGGCCATACAAAAACAAATTGGCAAACGTTTGTTTTTTGAAAGCACTATTCGGCAAGACCACCGGCTTCCTGAACTCAATGATTTTGTGGATGAATACTGGAAACTTCGCTATCGCAGAACCATTCAATCCTGGAAGAGCAATAAATTACCGCTGCCTGTTACACACAAACTTGTAAACGAAGAGCAAGATGAAATTATACAATTTCTGGTGCGCAGAAACTTACTCAATCGCGAAGACGACAAAGTAAAGATTGTTTATCATCCGGATTTTATTAACTCTACCAATCCTCTCTTTGGTATGGATTACAGTCAGTTCGTACGAGGCTGTCATTTGGGAATCTTTCCTAGTTACTATGAGCCGTGGGGCTATACGCCACTGGAATGCATGGCCAGCGGAGTGCCCGCTGTGACCAGCGATCTTAGCGGCTTTGGTGATTATTTATTACGCAACATGCCCGACTATGAGAAGGGAGGAATGTTTGTTGTGGAGCGAGGAAAGCGCACCTTTGATTGGAGTGCGAAACAACTTTCAACCTTCCTCTATAAATTTTTGATGCAAGACCGCAGAAGCCGTATTATGCAACGCAACAACGTTGAGAATTATTCTTCAGCTTTTGATTGGGTGAATTTGATCAGCCATTATGAAGAAGCATATCAGTTAGCATTGAATTCAAATTAAAACACATAGGCACATAGGGCACATAGTTTTTTTAGCTTTAGGAATTCTATGTGTTCTATGTGCCTATGTGTTTTCAATTATTTTGTTGGAGCCGTGGACGATCCGCTTCCGCCTTTCCCCGATCCTGAGATAGACTCTCTCATACTAGTATCAGCTTGTACGTTTTGCATTTTATAATAATCCATAACACCAAGGTTGCCTTTTATGAATGCCTCTGCAATAGCTTTTGGAATTTCGGCTTCTGCCTGAATTACATTAGCACGGGCTTCTTGTGCTTTGGCAATCATTTCTTGTTCCAACGCAACAGCCATTGCTCTGCGTTCTTCAGCTTTTGCTTCTGCCACTTTCAAGTCGGCAGTCGCCTGATCAATCTGAAGTTTCGCACCAATGTTGGCACCAACGTCTACGTCAGCAATGTCAATAGAGAGAATTTCAAAGGCTGTGCCCGCATCCAATCCACGTGAAAGGACAAGTTTAGATATCTTATCAGGATTTGCCAATACCTCTTTGTGTGACTGTGCCGAACCGATTGATGTTACAATACCTTCACCTACACGTGCAAGGATTGTTTCTTCACCCGCACCACCAACTAATTGCGCAAGACTGGCACGCACCGTTACACGAGCAATAGCAATCAACTGTATACCATCGGCAGCAACAGCAGCAACACGAGGTGTGTTAATAACTTTGGGATTAACAGAAATCTGCACGGCCTCAAACACATCGCGGCCAGCTAAGTCAATAGCAGTAGCCTGCTTGAATGTTAAGCTGATGTTTGCTTTGTCTGCAGAAATCAACGCACGGATTACATTTGGAACATTTCCACCTGCGAGAAAATGGGTTTCAAGGTCACTAGGTGTTAATGGAATCCCCGCTTTGGTAGCAGTAATTAACGAGTTAACAATAATGCTTGGTGGAATTTTCCGAAGGCGCATACCGATCAGTTGACCAATACTTACTTTGACGCCTGAAAAAATAGCCGTTACCCACAGCCCTACGGGCACGAAGTACATGAAGGTGAAGAATCCAACGATTCCAATGAAAACAAAGAAAATAAGTATTAATCCATCCATAGTTTTAAGAAATAGGTTCTACAATAATTTGGTTTGATAAAAT
>JAYVBN010000594.1:0-2822 GCA_043750455.1 Bacteroidia bacterium
GTTAATTAGTCTTTGAGTTATCATTGATAAATGAACGCCAACACGTGTGGGGATCTACATTTACTCAAAATATTTGTTCAGGCCGGCTATAATGAAATCAATGGTCTGCCGCCCAAAGCTTGCAAATGTAACCCAATGCAAACGGACGTATATAAAATAAAGAAACCCAGTATTGCAACGTTAGGTCGCGAAGTCTTTTCTGAAATGAACCATGCAAATAAAGGTAGAGCTTGCAAACCATGAAGTGTTATAAAATGAGCGGGTCGTATATCACCAGCAACGGTGCTCCAACTAAGAAAGGGGAGCCCTGGACCACCATCAGCCGCTCCGTAAGTATGAGCGAATTGGCTTATCATGAGGCCGCCAGATATGCCTCCTATCAGAAATAAGAATAAGCCCGCTCTCCACGCAATCAGCATGTGGGATGAATGAGAAACGCCTTTCGTAAAGAATACAATCAGTGTGTATGCTATCAAGAAGGTGTTAATTCCTATGAAGACCCCCATTGTAGCAAACACCATTCCGTCAAAGTAGGTTTGGAAATTAAAATGAGATGGAACACCTCGGGCAGCCTGAATAACAATCGCAATGTTCTCCACGGCCATGCAAATTAAAATTCCCCAGCTGATGAATGCCCTATTTGTTGTATTCTTCACATACTGAAGCAGCCAGCCAAAGGTCCAGAGGTAGATTGCAACCGAGAGGAAGAATTTCATGGGTTTAATCCATGCATTTATCCCGGTGATAGTTCTATCATCCATGATGAACAGGGGTATACAAATCACAAAACCTATCAGGTTTACAAGTCCTGCATAATAAAGCAGTGCATTGCGCCTTTTTAATTCTTGCAGCACATCAGAAATTTTCATGAAAAAATTGTTTTGTTTTAACGCCACGCACAATAAAGTAAATCAGAAATCCGATGGGGCCGAATAGAAAGGTCAATAATAAGCAGGGGATAATAATCAGATGATGGATCTGGTGTTTTTGACTATTAACTAATATCCAACTACCCACCACAAGGTCGAATGCCAAGTAATGCACCCATCCTGCCACCAAGGCAAAAGGATTTTCGAAAAGCTTGGTGACGCCTTGTAAGGAAGAGAAATCTCCTTCCCCGTCACCAAAGTGAAAGACAATTAGAAAAAAATAGACCACTGCCAGCAACAATGGAAATATTCCGGATAACACTATCCTGGTAGTCCATTTCCAGCGAGGTGCAACAACTAATAATAGCCAGCCTATTGGCGCTATGCTGTTGCAAATTTGAAAGATTGTTTCTGGCTTCATGACATAGGAAATTTTAGATATTTTTCTGAGCTTAAAACTACAATAGAATCTTCGACATTGAGTAGCGTAAACTAAATAATGTTCTAGACCTCTAATAAAAGTAATCGCTACAAAAAACGTTTTCAAGATGAGCCTAACTATATGTACTTGATGGACGGATTTGAACGGCAATCGGTAGTGATGATTCCATCCAAATATGTTGTCATCGTGCGGCTTGGACGCAGTCAAAAAAGAGATTTTGATGTCAACGCTTTTGCTCGCGATGTACTCAAGGTTTTGGGATAGGTATTTGAGCGAAATGGAATTAATTATTTAGGGCAACGTGGCTACTCATACTTTTTCGTATCAGGATGAAACGTTTGCCAGCTGTGCCAAAACTCCTGATAAGCCTTCACTCTTTTTAGTGGTGTAGTCGATGCTGTAATGTCTTTACCAGAAAAATTATAGGATTTCTCGTTCGCAAAAAGAGTGTCGTTTCGGATTATGAATTTCAAGGAGTCAGATTCACTTTCAAAGACAGCGAAACTCTGATTATCTTTTGAAATAGCAATCACAATCGGTTTTCCACCTAAGTTGTCATTGATGACTCTTTGTTCCTTCAGCTGGATCCAATCATAAGCCTTGCTTTCACCTGCCAAATCGATCCCAATCACCCATGACTTATCTTTCCATGAAAGGCTGTCTGTGCGTGTGAGTTTACCTTTGCTTTTTCCTCGTTCAAATTTTCCAAGCGTATCATATTTTATTTTTATATCCTCATCCAATTGCATGACGGTTGCATTGGGATAGAGTTCAAATAACTTATCTAGCCTTACCTGAATAGATTCTACTTCCGGTAATACTTCTCCTTTCAACGGCCCTGTCACCGCTTCTCCTGTTGCTTGCCTCCACCAGCTTTTTGTGGTGGCATCTTCAAACATAGCATTGAAGTGATCCATACCTACAAGACGAAAATTTTCAGTCTTACCTTTTACAACGGGTTCAAACACACGTCCTGTTCGGCACACACTACAGTAGGTTATCATGAAAGGCTTTCCACCAACAGTATCGCGCACTTGATGATGATAGGTGATGAAGCGAAGAGGGTAGGCCTTCACTTCTCCATTGTACTCAACGCCCACTACCATGGTACTGTCTTTCAAAAGATTTCCCGCTTTTGGTTTGAGGGTAAGATTGTCGGGTTGTTTAAACATAGCATCTGCCGACATTTCAAAGTTGAAAAAGTAAATAGCCAGGATTGGGAGAAGCAAAGTAACAGCGGGTATCCATTTGTATTTGCTTGTTTGAAAAGTACTAGTTGCTCCAACGGCAATTAGTAATCCAAAGAATATCCGGAAATACCACCGATACATGTTTAGAAAATAGGCAAGATCAAGACTGTTCATCCGCTGACTGCCTGGCATAGGCATGATGAAGTACACGTTCAATACTTCAAATAGAGCGAGGCCAAAAATACCCGCATAAAAAACTTTTTTCATATTTTATTTGACGTTACAACTGACAAATTTTTACGATTTTAACCTAATGCATTG
>JAYVBN010000595.1:0-8672 GCA_043750455.1 Bacteroidia bacterium
GAACATTGGCATCGGCAACGTAATGACCAAGCTCAGCAGAAGCTTTTAAAATCCGCTGTGGATCTTTTAATAAGAATGCATCTTTTAATTGAAAGTACATTCTGTTTATCTGCCATGGCACAATGCCATGCGCCTGAAGAGTGTCTTCTCCATATTTTTTAACGGCATCATTCCAATAGCGGGGAAGTTTGTAAGCAGCACTATCTCCATAATCATCTAAGTCGATGTAATGTTTAGCGGCTTCATCTGCCACAGCATATCGTCTGCGATCCGGATTGACGGAAGCTTCTGTTAAATATTGGATGTTTTTCTTATAAAATCCTATCATCTCAGGCGGAAGGATGAACACGGCCAATTGGTTGATCTTCTGATGCGCAAAAAAACCCCAGCTTCCACTGAGCATTACCACTCCTACTAAAACTATTTTCAGATAACGGGGCACAAGCTTACCTTTCCGATAAAGTTAAGCATCATGAAGAAGATTTTCATTTTTCTGTTTTTTGCTTGTCCGCTTGCTTGGGCTAGTGATCCGTACCCAAAAAATCCCGCCATTGATGTTATCCAATACATTTTTCAATTAGAGGTAAATGATTCTACCGATGTTATTGCAGGTAAAGCGTCTGTTTTCATTTTCTTTAAAAAATCCATTTCTGATTTCGAGCTTGATCTCTCCAATAGAGACGCATCCAAAAAAGGAATGGAAGTTTCTGAGGTTTTGTTGGATGGAAAAAAGTTAAACTTCTTACACAAAAATAACCGGCTTAAAATTTTGCTTCCCAATCCCGCGAAAGCGGAAACGCAATTGACTTTTCAGATTTATTATACAGGCGTTCCACAAGATGGATTGATCATTGGCAAAAATAAATTTGGCGACCGTTGTTTCTTTGGAGACAACTGGCCAGATCGTGGACATCTTTGGCTGCCAGTGGTGGATCATCCCAGCGATAAAGCAGCTGTGGATTTTATCATCATCGCACCCATGCATTATTCTGTTGTGGCCAATGGAATTAAAATAGAAGAAAGCCCGCTTGATACTAGACGAAAACTAACTCATTGGCAAGAAGAAGTTGCTATTCCTGTAAAAGGGATGACAACTGGAATCGCACGATTTGCCGTTCAGTATGTAGGCAAAGTGAATGACATTTCTGTAGAAAGCTGGGTGTTTCCTCAAAATCGGCTAGAAGGATTTTATGATTATGCTGTAGCTGTAAAAGTGCTGGAATATTTTCAAAATCACATTGGACCTTATTCTTATAAAAAATTGGCCAACATTCAATCTAAAACCCGCTGGGGCGGTGCCGAGAATTCCAACACCATCTTCTACTTCGAAAACTCTGTAACGGGGCAGGCAGAACGCGAAAGCTTAATAGCACATGAAGAATCACACCAATGGTTTGGAAACTCAGCTACTGAAGATGATTGGCATCATGTGTGGTTGAGCGAAGGGTTCGCTACTTATTTTACAAATTTGTATTTAGAAAATACCTACGGCCATGATCGATTAGTAGAAGAAGAAAAGACAGACCGCGAACAGGTAATTGAGTATTATCTTAAGAATCCATCGCCAGTCATTGACACAACGATCGTAGACATCGGCAAAGTGCTCAGCACAAATACCTATCAAAAAGCAGGATGGGTACTTCATATGCTTCGGCATGAGATTGGGGATCTTAATTTTTGGAAAGGAATGCAACAATACTATGCTACCTACCGAAACAGCAACTCACTAACTGCCGATTTGCAAAAGATAATGGAGGAGGTTTCAGGAAAGTATCTGGATACATTTTTTAACCAGTGGCTATTTAAAGCCGGCCACCCAAAAATTTCGGGCACATGGCAGTATGATAGTAAGAGTAAATCAGTCGAACTGAACCTGACACAAACCCAAAAGGAAGGTTCATTTCGATTTTCGTTGGATATTGAGCTGCTGGCTAGGGATGGCAAAAAGGAAATCCAAACCATACAAGTCTCAGCCAAATCGGAGAAATTCAACATTCCTGTTTCACTAATGCCTGCAAATCTCGTTCTTGACCCCAATACATGGCTTTTGTTTGAAGGTACAATCACTCAAAAATGACAGCCATATCTTTGCAAATCCCATTATTGCCCTTATTTTTGCAGTCCGTTTGAAAAAAGCATTATGGCAAATCACAAATCAGCAGAGAAAAGAATTAGGGCAAATGAGACAAAACGCGTTAGAAACCGCTATCAGGCCAAAACTACACGTACTCAAATCAAGAAATTAATCACTGTCGAGAAAAAAGACGAGGCGCAAGCCCTTCTTAAGGAAGTGTCTTCTATGATAGATAAGTTGGGAAAGAAGAACGTTATCCATTGGAAAAAGGCTGCCAACCAGAAATCGAAGTTGGCTAGGCGTGTAAACGCAATGGCTTAATCCCATACAAAACATTTTATTTTTCCCTCCCTGGCTTCGGTCGGGGAGGGTTTTTTTATGGCTGGCCAAACGTTTAGGAGAGCAAAAAATGTCGAAGTTTGAATGAGTAATGTCGAATGATGAAGTTTATATCCTAGTTCTGCATTCGTCATTCAAAATTTATCATTCATCATTACTAGTAAAATAGAAGTGATTTGAAAATCGAAGACAACAAACCTCTCAGTATCAAAAGTTGGTCGCCAGAAGACAGGCCGCGGGAAAAGTTGATATTAAAAGGCACTTCTGCCTTGTCTGACGCAGAGTTAATTGCCATCCTGATTGGATCGGGCACGGCCAACTTAAGTGCAGTAGAAGTCGCTAAGAAAATTCTGGCTCATGGTGGAAATGGATTAAATGATCTCGCCAAGCTTTCTGTAAAAGAGTTGATGAAAGTGAAAGGAATTGGAGAAGCCAAAGCCATCACGATTGTAGCTGCTTTAGAGTTAGGAAGAAGGCGAAAAGAAACCGATCAGGATGAGAAACCTAAAATAAGCAGCTCCAAAGATGCGTTTGATCTGTTGAAAGGTGATTTAATGGATTTGCCTCATGAAGAGTTTTGGGTGCTACTTCTTAATCGCGCCAATCGTGTGATAAAAAAGAAAAGGGTGAGCGAAGGTGGAGTATCGGGCACAGTAGCCGATCCAAAGATCATTTTCAAAATGGCATTGGAAGAGCTGGCGAGTGGCGTGATTGTAGCGCATAATCATCCGTCTGGGAATTTAACAGCCAGCCAGAGTGACATTGACCTTACCAAAAAATTGAAAGAAGCAGGCAAGTTTTTAGAACTGCAACTTCTCGACCATGTGATTGTCGCTGGCCAGAAATATTTTAGCTTTGCAGATGAAGGACTTATTTAAATCCGTAAGCGGTTTGATGTCTTCACTATTCGAGTTTCTAATCTAAAAAGTTGAGAAAAGCTATCTACATCATTGTTGCAGTCCTTCTGGTCGTGGTTCTTGGCTTTGTGCTCTATCCGACAAAGAAAAACCTGGCCGCTCCAATCATTCAGCAAAAGACAAAAATTGAAAAACCAGCATCCGTTACTAAAGAGAAACCATTAACTGCAGAGGTTGATCCCAATCCATATGTTCAGCAACTTTTAGATGAATATCAAAAGTATATCGACAAAGCAATTTTATCGGGTCAGGCCCCTGGTGCTGCAGTTGTTATCGTAAAAGATTCCACTATTATTTTTCTGAAAGGATTTGGATTGAAGGAAAGCGGCACATATGATTCTGTAAATGTCAATTCAGTTTTTCGGTTAGGCTCGGTGTCGAAATGTTTTGCCTCGGTTCTCACCGGCACTTTAGTTAAGGATCAACTACTAGACTGGGATGACAAAGTCACGCATTACGTCCCCAATTTCAAATTGAAGCTCAAAGCTAATACCGATAGTCTCAAAATTCGCCATGTTTTATCTCATACCATTGGGTTACCATATCACGCCTTCACCAACATGGTAGAAGAACGGGTGCCTTTGGATTCATTGCTGGTTCGGCTAAAGGAATTAAATCTAATCGGCCTACCAGGAAAAGTATATAGCTATCAAAATGTTGGATATAGCCTGATCGAAAAAGTAATTGAATCGGCTACGGGCAAATCCTACGAAGAAGCCCTAATCGAAAAATTATTTAAACCCTTGCATATGCAAAATGCATCAGCTTCCTATGCGGGCATTACTGAAAATAGCAATGTCGCCCAACCTCATTATCGTTCAAGAAGAGGATGGAAAACAACAGCGATATCGGATACCTACTATAATGTAGCACCTGCAGGTGGAGTAAATGCAAGCATTGCAGATATGGGACTATGGCTTAAAGCATTGCTCAGAACCACCGATGAGGTTTTATCAACCGAAGCATTAAATGATATGCTCACACCTCAGATAAAAGCTATTTCCAAAAACCGAAATTTTAGACTCTGGAAAAGACCAAAAGCTTCTTACTATGCAATGGGCTGGCGCGTATTGACTTTCAAAAATGATACACTTGATTACCATGGAGGTTATGTGAATGGCTATCGAAGCGAAGTAGCACTTGATCGAAAAAATAAAATGGCCATATGCATTCTGACTAATTCTCCTGGTAAATTGGCCGACCAAAGTATTCCACAATTTTTTGCTATGCGCAGCCGCTACATCGATCTGATCAATACCTGGGAAAAGCAGAACCAGACGTTACTTGCCAAGAAGTAAGGAAAGGAAAGGAAAGGAAAGGAAAGGAAATGAAATCATCACATCTGTTGGTCATCGTATTTATTGTAGCTGTAGCTGGCTTTGTTTTTTATTCGTTGAGAGGCGGCCAATCTGATGAGGGATATAACCAAACCATTCAGAAAGAAAGAGAAGACAAAGATGCCTTCATGAAAGGTGATGAGTCTCCGTTCACTGATACCACAGAAGTGTTTACAGGGCTGAAGTATTCCACACCAGATTTAAAGTATCGCGTTGCGGCTGCCCTCGAAGAAATTGATACTAAAAAAGTAGTTGTACTCACCACCAGTGATGGCAAGGATCAAAAATATTTAGAATACGCGTATGCCACTTTTAGTTTGGATGGCGTTGAGAACAAGTTGTTACTTTTAGAAATAATGGACATGGGGCCACAACGCGGAAAATTGTTTTTGGCTTTTGCCGATGCCACCAGCGCAATGGAAACGTATGGAGCTGGTCGGTATCTTGATGTAAAGAAAGTACCCGGGGCAACTTCTATTATGCTCGATTTCAATCAGGCCTATAATCCGTATTGCGCCTACTCAGATACATTCTCCTGCCCTTTTCCTCCAAAGGAGAACATTCTGAAGATAGCTATCAGGGCTGGAGAGAAGAGT
Source organism: Bacteroidia bacterium (assembly GCA_043750455.1). Classification (GTDB taxonomy): domain Bacteria; phylum Bacteroidota; class Bacteroidia; order Cytophagales; family Cyclobacteriaceae; genus ELB16-189. The sequence goes on from JAYVBN010000595.1 coordinate 5,264, forward strand.
TATCATGAGTAGAGAATAAAGTATTAACTTAGATGCGATGAAAGGTAAATTTACATTTACAGCACATATAGAAAGAGATTCAGAAACCGGGCTTTATATCGGTTATATCCCTTCACTTCCAGCTGCACATACGCAAGCCGAAACGTTAGACGAACTTCACAGAAATTTAGAAGAAGTAGCTACTCTTTGCCTTGAAGAGTTGGCTGAAAAAGATCTTGACAAGATTCAATCCGAATTTATTGGCACACAACAAGTTATGGTCAATATTTAGCCAATCTAAAATACCGTCCTAAAGTTTGTATTTAATACTATTCAGCTTTGCCTAAAATAAACAAAGATCATGAGCAGGCTGCCGATTATCGATTCCAAAAAATTTGAAAAGATTCTTTTTGCATTAGGATTTATTTTCATTCGCCAAAAAGGCAGCCACGCTTATTATAAGCATCCAGATGGTCGTTATACTACACTTCCTCATCACCCTGGAAGAGATTTAGGAAGACCTCTGATTCACAAAATTCTTAGAGAGATTGATGTCACTCCCGAAGAGTTCATTATACTCCTAGAAAAGCGATAGCAATCCATTATTTTTGAGGCTCACATTTTAGCGAATAATGAAAATTTCGTACACCTGGCTTAAGCAATACATCGATATACCCGAATCTGCTGAAGAGATCGGCAAAACCCTTACCTCCACCGGACTGGAAGTCGAAAGCGTTGAGCCTTTTGAAACAATAAAAGGTGGATTAAAAGGTCTTGTGATTGGCGAAGTGTTGACCTGTTCCAAACATCCGAATGCCGATAAGCTTTCAGTAACCACTGTTAATGTTGGGGGGGATCGACCTTTGCATATTGTTTGTGGTGCCCCTAATGTGGCAGCAGGCCAGCGAGTGGTGGTAGCCACTTCTGGAACAACTGTTCATCCTATCAAAGGCGAACCATTCGCCATCAAAGCAACAAAAATTCGAGGAGAGCAATCGGAAGGGATGATCTGTGCAGAAGACGAAATAGGAATGGGCGAAAGTCATGCGGGAATAATTGTTTTGAATACTTCGGTAGCAAATGGAACTTCAGCTGCTGAATTTTATAACATTCAATCCGATTACGTTATCGAAATTGGTTTAACACCAAACCGTGCTGACGCTGCTTCACACATCGGTGTGGCACGCGACATCAAAGCTGCCAAGAGACGTGATCTGAATTTACCTTCAGTTGAAAGTTTTAAAATTGATTCAACCAAACTAACAATACCCGTTACAGTTGAAAACACAGAGGCTTGTCCTCGATATTCAGCAGTTACTATTTCTGGTGTTGTTATTAAGGAGTCACCTGACTGGCTAAAAAACAGGCTCAAATCCATTGGCCTTTCTCCTATCAACAATATTGTAGACATCACCAATTTTGTTTTGCACGAAACTGGACAGCCTTTGCATGCTTTTGATGCCGATCAGATCACGGGAAAGAAAGTAATCGTGAAAACTCTTCCTGCCGGAACAAAATTTAAAACACTGGATGGTAAAGAAAGAACTCTTGGGGCAAGTGATTTAATGATCTGCGATGCCGAGAGTAATGGAATGTGCATTGCTGGAGTTTTTGGCGGGATTGCATCGGGGATCTCTGAAAAAACAACTTCCATATTTTTAGAAAGCGCCTGCTTCTCTCCGTACTATATTCGCAAGACAGGAATGCACCATGGACTAAAGACCGATGCCTCTTTCCGATTTGAGCGTGGCACCGATCCGAACATGACTGTGTATGCCTTGAAGCGTGCAGCTTTGTTAATCAAGGAAATCGCAGGTGGTACAATCTCGTCTGAAATTATGGACGTTTATCCCGCTAAGATTGAAAACAAGGTTTTTGAAGTAAAAGATAAAAATGTAAATCGACTCATAGGCAAAACTCTTCAGCGGGCAGAGATTTTTTCAATTCTGGAAAGCTTAGATGTAAAAGTCATCGATAAAAAAGAAGGCGCGTTTACAGTTTCAGTTCCACCTTATCGGGTAGATGTTGTTCAGGAAGCAGATGTGGTAGAAGAAATTCTACGAATCTATGGTTTTAACAATATAGAACTCTCCGAAATTGCCGGAACCGATTATCTGGCCAGTTTCCCTGAAAAGGATATTGACAAGTACAAAAAATCAGTTGGCGAAATGCTTGTAGCTAATGGGTTTTATGAAATCCTGACCAATTCACTTACCAATGCCGCTTATCAGCAAAAACATAAATTAAGTTTTGAGGGCGAGCCTGTTGAGATTTTGAATAAACTTAGCGAAGAACAAGGCATTTTGCGCCAAACCATGCTTTTCACAGGACTGGAAGTTTGCTCTTATAACATTAACCGCAAACAGAAAGGCTTAAAGCTGTTTGAATTTGGAAAAATCTATTGGAAAGTCCTTGCAGCCGATGCAAACAACAAATATCAAGAGGAGGAAAGACTCGTTATCTATATCTCTGGAAGTTTCGAAACTGAAAACTGGCAAAGCAAAACACGTTCCGTCACCTATTATGATTTAGCCCAGCAGGTTGCTCACGTTTTACAACGATCATCGCTAGAAAATATAAAGCAAGAACAACTGAACGATCCCTTATTCGATTATGGGATGAAGATTTTGAAGGGCACAAAGGAAATTGGGAAGATTGGAAAGGTAAAAACTGCTTTAGTAAAAGATTTTGGCATCAAGCAAGAAATATTTTATGCTGACCTTAACACAGCCTTGCTTTTCAAAGCTGCAAACCCTAAGTTCGTTGTACAGGAAGTGCCAAAGTTTCCCGAAGTAAGACGCGACTTGTCTCTTGTATTGGATAAGAAAGTTACCTTCGCAGAAATAAAGGAACTGGTACTGGCAACCGAGAAGCGGTTGATAAAAGATATCATAGCATTCGATGTGTATGAAGGAGATAAAATCCCGGAAGGCAAAAAAGCGTATGCATTGGGGTTTACATTACTTGATGAGAACAAAACGTTGACAGACGAGGAGATTGATAAAACAATGAGTCGATTGATGAGTGCCTTTGAAGGGAAGATGGGGGCTTTGATTAGAAAGTAGGTAGTTGGTAATTTTGTTGACCATAAAATCTAAAATCACAATTCGAAAATCTAGAATTTTGAATCTTGAACTCTCAAATTTGAATTAATATCATGGACCAAGAAGCATTAAAATCGAACCTAAACGGATTAGAACGTAAAATTTTGGTGTTGCTCAATGAGCATAAAACCGTGAAAGATGAGATGCGAGGACTGAAACTGGAGAACCACGAGTTGAAAACCGACCTGAAGAAGCGTGAGGAGCAACTACATAATTTTAAAAATCAGATTAAAATCACTAAAATTGTAGACCATATAAACCCTGAAGACGGAAGTGCTTCGGAGTTGAAAAGGAAAGTAGACGAGTATATCCGAGAAATCGATAAG
>JAYVBN010000596.1:0-3349 GCA_043750455.1 Bacteroidia bacterium
ATTTTATACCGCCATCATTGAAAAGTTACAAGCAAAAAACATCAAAGTAATTTTGTGTACACCTGCCGCTATTGGCGAAAAGACAGATTTCAGTAACGAGTTGGATGGTGACTTAAATAAATACAGTACCATCATCCGCAGCCTGGCAGAGAAGAATAAACTTCCACTAGTTGATCTTCGGAAATCTTTTCTTGATTACAACAAACAATTCAATACCGAGAACAAAGAATCAGGCATTCTTACCAGCGATAAGGTACACTTGAATGAACAGGGAAATAAATTTGTGGCAGAGGAGATGTGGAAAGTAATTAAAGCCTTGAATTGAACCGGGTTATTCTTTTTCTAAGAGTGTTTCCACAATTTCTTCCCACTCTTTTTCTACTGTAATGGACGGCATATTTTTTCCGGCCAAATGATACCAATACATTGCATTTGATTGGTCGCCTTCTTTTCTGTGAAGATAAGCATGCACCCATGAACCATTGCGGGCGTTTATTTCTTGGGCAATGTTATGAGAAGCTTCCCAATTACCATGATGGTCGTGCCACATGGCCTGTAAAAGCGGGGATAGATTCTTTGGGAGTTCTGTAAGCAATTTCAATTCTGTAAACGTCATGCTATAATTTCATGAATAATATGGTAATATGTTAGTTTTTTAATATTTCTAAGGATAGAACGAATTTACAAAAATAATAAAGCCACTAAAAGGTTGTTATTCTCTAAAAAAAGGAGAAAATTAGGGCTATTAAAATTCAAGACCATGAGTTTATTCAACGATCCAAAGAGAATTCCAGAAAATTATGGCCTCAAAATAGGCGCTGGATTAATCGCCTTTTTTCTACTAATGAAAGTAACAGGCCTTGTCCATCACTACGAACTGCGTTTTCTTAATGTCTTTATTCAGGTTGGAGGAATTTATTATGCTTTGAAGAAATTCAAAGAGACACATGGACAGCATATCAATTATTTCAGGGCATTGGTGACTGGTGTTTCTACGGGGGCAATAGCCTCATTGCTTTTTGCAATTTTCCTATTTGCCTATTTAATGATGGATCAAAGCCTGATGCTAGACATTATTGAAAAAGAACCTATGGGGCGATACCTTAATCCTTATATAGCTGCATTTATGGTGGCATTGGAGGGTATATTTTCCGGGTTATTGTTCACTTTTATTTTAATTAACTATCTCCCAACGGATGAGGTAAGTGACAAAGTGAGTTAAACCTGGTCAACTAATTAGTAGTTTTTGTACGTGGACGCCCGGTAGACGAGGTGTCCATTTTTTTTGGTTTAGACCGTATTCAAGAATCCATTACTTTTAGGGTGAAGTAAATTAATTTTTATGCGATACGAAAACATAGGCAAAGAGCTCTTTGCCACAAACCGAAAAAGATTAAGTAAGGAATTGAAGTCGGGCTCACTTGCACTTTTTAACTCCAACGACATCATGCCCACCAATGCCGATGGCACGATGGGCTTTCGGCAGAATAGCGATCTTTTTTATTTAAGCGGAATAGAGCAGGAAGAAAGTATTCTGGTGATCTGTCATGATTTCCCTGATAAAAAATACCGCGAAGTGCTTTTTATAAAAGAGCCAAATGAACTGATGGAAAAGTGGGAGGGACATAAATTAACGAAACAAGAAGCGCGTGAAATTTCGGGAATAGAAACAATTGCATGGCTTTCGGATTCCCAAAAACTCTTTCACCACATGATGGCTATGGGTGGTGTAGATAATGTGTATTTAAATACCAATGAACATTATCGTGCCGATGTAATGGTTCAAAGCCGTGATGCCCGGTTTGTGGATTGGTGCCAAAAAAAATATCCGCTTCATCGATACAGACGAATCGCGCCCATCATGGCCTCTCTGAGAAGGATAAAACAAAACCGCGAAATTGAATTGATACAAAAAGCTTGCGATATAACCGAGAGCGGCTTTCTCAGAGTACTTAAGTTTTTGAAACCGGGTGTTACAGAGAATGAGATAGAGGCCGAATACATTCATGAATTTATACGGTTAGGATCGAAAGGCTTTGCCTATGGGCCTATTATTGCATCTGGTATAAATAATGTTATTCTTCATTATGTGGAGAATAATAAGAAATGCAAAGCTGGCGATCTTGTATTATTAGATGTGGCCGCGGAATACGCTAACTATAATTCAGACCTCACTAGAACAATTCCGGTGAATGGGAAATTTACCAAGCGACAGAAGGACGTGTATAATGCGGTTCTTCACATTGAACGTGAAGCATTTAAAATGCTAACACCGAGCGTGGTTTATTTTGATTATCAAAAGGAGATTGAGAAACTGATGGAAAGTGAGCTGCTCAAGCTTAAGTTGATTGATAAAACGGACATTAAGAATCAAAAACCAGAAAATCCTGCTTACAAAAAATATTTCTATCACGGCACCTCGCATATGTTGGGTCTGGATGTGCATGACGTAGGCAACATGCATGATAAAGTTCAGGTAGGTTCTGTTTGGACGATTGAACCCGGTATTTACATAAAAGAAGAGAAGTTTGGTATTCGATTGGAGAATAATGTTGTCATCGGAAAAAACAAGAACATTGATCTGATGAAAAATATACCTATAGAGGCAGAAGAAATAGAGTCTTTAATGAATCAATGATCAATTAGCCAATATGTTGTGGGCAAGGCCGCTAAACAAACTCAATTAACTATGAAGCGGATACTTATATTTTTTGGAGCATTGGACATCCTTATTGTAGTCTTATCTTATCGTCAAGTAGTTAGCCTATTGACAAACTGGACAACATCTTATATATGGACAAGGCTGGAGTACATTTTAGTATACATATCATTTGCAGTCTCAGGGTACTTTCTTTTGAGACAAAGTAAAGTTGGACTTTGGTTGACATATGGCCAATTTCCGTTGAAACTAATTTCTCATGTTTATTCATTCAGTTTTTTACAAACGATTATCATAAATTATAGTAATGAGAAATACTTAATATGGGGTATGACAATTTTGGAAATCATTCGTCTTGCAATAACCATACAGATTCATAAAAAAACATTTTGATGAAGTCGCGGAATTAAAAGAGATTTGACTAATGCGACCCAACCCACAAACGTTATGAAAAGGAAAATTGGAGTTCTTTTAGTATTGATGTTGGTTACATTAATCAGTATGAGTCATGAGTTCTGGCTTCAGCCCAAGAAGTATCGGTATAAAGTTGGTGAGGAAATGAATGTAGACTTTATGGTGGGTGAAAGTTTTACCGGTGAGTTTTGGGATTTGAAACGCCACAAAGTAGAAAAGCTGGAATTGCATACACTTACTGGGAAGAAGGACTTGATAAAGGAAGTCAAAACTACC
>JAYVBN010000597.1:0-2226 GCA_043750455.1 Bacteroidia bacterium
ATGATCGCTACTAATTTTCCTCAGTTAGGATCCGTCATGCTTAAACTTCTACATCCTACTTCAGCAGTTTGCGGTATGCCCTTGGAAAATACAACACAGTTTATAAAAGAAAACGAAGGATATGATCGGGAATATTACAGTGGCTATCTTGGGCCGGTGAATATTAATAGTGAAAGCAATATTTTTGTCAATCTGCGATGCATGCAAGTGCAAAAGACAAAAGGCTGGTGCTATGCCGGTGCTGGCGTCACTATTGATTCCGAGCCTGAGCAAGAGTGGACTGAGACTGAAATGAAAATGAATACTCTTATGAATGTGATTAACCCATAGTGTAATGAAACACTGGCAGCCTATCTATGACATCGTTCAACTTTGTTCTTTAAAAGGAATACAGCAAGCCATACTTTGTCCAGGCTCACGTTCAGCTCCCCTTACATTAGCTTTCGCTCAACATCCCAAGATTACAACACGGACGATGAGCGATGAGCGAAGTGCAGCTTTTGTCGCGCTGGGTATATCCCAGCAAACGGCCATGCCCGCAGTATTGGTTTGTACATCTGGTAGCGCGGCATATAACTTTGCCCCTGCCGTTGCAGAAGCTTTCTTTCAACAAATTCCATTGATTGTTTTTACTGCCGATCGTCCATCCGAATGGATCGATCAAATGGATGGACAGACTATCCGGCAAAAAAATATCTACGGCACTCATGTGAAAAAATCATTTGATCTGCCGCAAGAGTATGAGCACCCTGACAGCCAATGGCACATTAACAGGATGGTGAACGAAGCTATTAACCTGGCTCAAGAGTTTCCGAAAGGCCCCGTTCACATCAATGCACCTTTTAGAGAACCACTGTATCCTGCAAAAGGAGAAACTATTAATTACAGTAAGCAAATAAGAATCATTGATTCACTACCCATAGCAATTTCACTTTCTACCGATTCAATAAACAGTCTTCAGAAAAAACTAGCCGCCTTTAGTAAGGTGATGGTTGTTAGCGGCCAGCATGGCCATGATGAACGATTGTTAAAATCAATTGATAAATTTTGTAAGAATCAAAACTCGCCATTAATCGGTGATGTCATTTCAAATCTTCATTCCATCAAATATGCCGTCAGACATGCAGATGTCTTTCTCGGACAGGCAAGTGAATCTATAAAAAAATCACTTCAACCCGATCTACTTATTACGTTTGGTAAATCTGTCATTTCAAAACAGCTGAAACAATTCATTCGACTATACCAGCCAAAAGAACATTGGCACATTCAACCGAGTGGCTATGTTCCCGATACCTTTCAAAAACTTACTCACATTGTTCCAGTAGAGCCGCAGTTTTTCTTCAATGAGTTCAGTTCGGTAGAAAGTTATTCGGATTTCGAAAGTCAAAAAAAGAAGAACTATTTCAAACTGTGGGAAGTAGAAGAGCATCGCATTGAACGTCCGATGGAAACTTTCTTTTCACCTTCAAGTCTTGGTGAATTACATCTTGTTCGCGAACTTATTCGATCCCTTCCAGTTCGATGCAATCTCCATTTAGCCAATAGCATGTCGGTGCGATATGCCAATATCATTGGCCTGGAAGCAACGAGTAAGGGCATTCATGTGTTCAGTAATCGTGGCACCAGTGGAATAGACGGTTGCACCAGCACTGCTGTAGGCCATACGTTAACCAGCGAAATACCAAACATACTACTAACTGGTGATGTTGCCTTTTTTTATGATCGCAATGCATTCTGGCATAACTATTCACTGCCAAATCTTCGGGTTGTGGTGCTAAACAATCACGGAGGAATTATTTTTAGCATGATCGATGGGCCAGGGAATTCTCCAGAGGCAGCAGAATATTTTGTTACCAATCAAAGACTTACTGCCAAAAATTTATCTGCCGAATTTGATTTTGATTATTTGAAAGCAGATAATCTTCGCAAAGTGAAAAACACAATTCAGGATTTTTTTGAATTCGATGGCCGTACTAAGATTCTTGAAATTGAAACTGAGAAAGACCTGAACAAAAAATTATTTGACAATTTTATAACCACCATCAAAAAAGTGTATGAAGCTTAACTACGATTGGAAACCTGCGAAAGAATATAGTGAAATACTTTTTCATAAATACGAGGGTATCGCTCGAATCAGCATCAATAGACCAAAGGTGCACAATGCATTCACGCCTTTAACAGTAAATGAGATGATCGATGCGATGAACATTTGTCGTGAAGATTCAG
>JAYVBN010000598.1:0-2969 GCA_043750455.1 Bacteroidia bacterium
CCCTTGAATTAGAAAAGCAACTCGTACCAACAACCACAAGTAAGTATGGAGCAAAGATCAACGCCAGTGAGGTTAAGTTCCGCTATAAGCGGAGCAGGAAGCAGAGCTAAGCTTTTAGCGAGAGATATCTCGGAGAGTTTAGGGAAGCTTCCGCCTCAGGCGCCTGATCTGGAGGAGTCCATATTAGGTGCGTTGATGCTTGAGAAAAATGCACTGACGGCTGTCATTGAGTTTTTGCGACCAGAGCATTTCTATTCAGAACAGCACAAAGAGATTTATTCAGCGATAACAGATCTCTTCAAGGCATCTGAGCCAGTGGATATGCGCACCGTGGTTGCACAGTTACGGAAGAACGCAAAACTGGAAATTATTGGTGGTGCTTATTATATCGCTGAGCTTACTTCGAAAGTAAGTTCCTCTGCTAATATCGAGTATCACGCCCGGATTATCATAGAGATGGCCATTAAACGCGATCTGATACAAATTGCCTCGCAAGTTCATCAGGATGCCTATGAAGACACAACAGATGTTTTCGAGTTGCTAGATAAGACGGAGCAAAACATATTTAAAATTTCTGATTCCAACCTTCGTAAGAATTATGATACCATGAAGTCGCTCATGTTTCAGGCGACCAAGGAGATACAAGAAAAACGAAACCATAAAGACGGACTTACGGGAATTCCTAGTGGGTTCTCAAGATTGGATCGCGTTACCTCTGGCTGGCAGAAATCGGAACTCATCATCATTGCAGCAAGACCCGGTATGGGAAAAACTGCGTTTGTTGTCACAGCCCTTCGCAATGCAGCTGTTGATTTTAATTTTCCTGTTGCCATATTTTCGTTGGAGATGGCTTCGCTGCAACTGGTTAACCGCCTCATCTCTGCCGAAGCGGAACTCGACTCTGAAAAGATTAAGAAGGGAAATCTTGTGGATTTCGAATGGCAGCAGATGGTACATAAAACCAATCGACTGGCAAGTGCGCCTATCTTTATTGATGATTCGGCAGCACTTTCCATTCTTGAACTGCGGGCAAAATGCCGGAGACTTAAGGCTGAGCATAATATACAGTTGATTGTTATCGACTACCTCCAGTTAATGAAGGGTGAGATGGGTGGAAACCGCGAGCAAGAGATTGCATCTATATCAAGAGCCCTTAAAGGAATTGCCAAAGAGCTAAATGTTCCAGTGATAGCTCTTTCTCAGTTAAGCAGAGGTGTCGAGACGAGAGGTGGAGACAAAAGGCCACAACTTTCAGATTTACGCGAATCAGGTTCCATCGAGCAGGATGCAGATATTGTTATGTTTCTGTATCGCCCTGAATATTATAAAATTAGTGTTGACGAAGATGGAATGCCAACCCAAGGCCTGGCGGAGGTAATTATAGCCAAGCACAGAAATGGTTCGTTGGAAAACGTAAAACTTAAGTTCATTGGCAAGTACACAAAATTTGCCGACTATGATTCTCCGGACGGACTTACTCCGATGAGCAGCATCACCAGGGAAAGTCGGTTGAATACCTTCCGCGATGACGTGCCTCCAGCACCACGGCCGGATGATGAAACTCCTTTCTGATTTCCTTGATTGTTGTTAGTGTTTAGTTGAAGGCACTGTGACAAGGCGTCCTGACTATTAACAAATAAGTTTTAACTATTTCTGCACACGAATTCTTTTTATTTCAAACATGCTTCGTAACTTGATGTTAATACTGTTATGAAAGCACTTGTCCTTACCAACCCAGGTCAGATTGAATTGAAAGAAATTCCCAAGCCAACCTTATCATCAGGTAAAGCTTTGGTAAAAATAAAAGCCACTGCGCTCAATAGGAGAGACGACTGGATTCGCGAAGGAAAGTACCCCAACATAAAGTTTGGGGTTACCATGGGTTCCGATGGCTCCGGAATTGTAGAAGAAGTTTTTGATGAAGAGAATCAACCTTGGGTAGGCCAAGAAGTGGTGATTAACCCTAATATTGATTGGGGTTCTGATACGGAGGTTCAATCTTCAAAGTATACCATTTTAGGAATGCCAGTAGATGGTACTTTTGCCGAATACATTTCTGTTCCGATTGATCGCCTCCATCACAAACCTTTCCATCTTGATTTTTTGCAGGCTGCGGCATTGCCATTGGGTGGACTTACTGCTTTCCGTGCTTTGTTCAGAAAAGGTGGTTTAAGGTCAGGTCAAAATGTTCTAATCTCCGGATTTGGCGGTGGGGTTGCTCAGTTTGCTTTCTTGTTTGCAAAAGCTGCCGGTGCTAATGTGTACGTAACTTCAGGAAGTGATGAGAAATTAGAGAAGGCTTTGAAGCTTGGCGCTAAAGGTGGCTATAATTATAAGAGAGAAAGCAATTACTCTGACCTATGGAAAACGAAAGGCGGATTTGACCTGGTAATTGACAGTGCAGGTGGAGATCAACTTAATAACTTCATAAAAGTACTTAGGGCAAATGGAAAAATTGTGTTCTATGGTGCTACCAATGGCTTGCCCGCTAAGATTGATCTTTACAGGATGTTTTGGAATCAACTATCACTGTTGGGTGCAACCATGGGCAATGACCATGAATTTAATGAGATGTTGGCATTTGTAAGCAAATATCAAATTCGTCCCCTTATAGATTCAATTCGTCCGTTTTCAAAAATTGCAGAATCCTTTGGAGATATAACAAAACCTAATAAGGTAGGTAAGATTGTGTTTCAGGTTTAGTCTATCAATTCATTATCTTTGACTTATGATTTTTCGATTACTATTTGCAATTTAATATAAAACAATAGTGATGAGTAGTGCTGTTGAGGAATTAAAAAAGAGGATTGACTTGCCAGTTATTTTGAAAGAAATCAATGACTATTGGCAAGAAGAAGAACGGAAACGTTCTGCTTTTTTTGCGCTTGTGCATGAAAACCAGAAGGCTGAATTTATAAATGGCGAAGCGCTTTTGCATTCACCTGTAAAGAACCAGCATTGGGTTGCCT
>JAYVBN010000599.1:0-2210 GCA_043750455.1 Bacteroidia bacterium
AGGTTTCCGAAACGGTACCTGGCATTGGCATAGGTTAGCCATAATTTATGTTTTGCCCTGGTGATAGCAACATAAAATAATCTTCTTTCTTCTTCCAGTTCTGCCCGGCTGCTCAACATCATTTGTGACGGAAAAAGATCTTCCTCCAACCCTACGATATAAACATTTTTAAACTCCAATCCTTTTGCCATGTGAATGGTCATCAGCGTAACCTTGTCGGGATCATTGTCTTTGTTCTCATCCTGTCCTGTTACCAATGATACCTCTTGTAAGAATGCTCCAAGACTTTTGTCTTCTTTTTCAGGATCATCCACATATTCTTTGATCGCGTTAAGCAATTCCTGAACGTTCTCGTATCGACTTAATCCCTCAACAGTTTTGTCTTCGTAAAGATCACGAAGAAGTCCAGATGATTTGGCGATGTCTGCGGCTGCCTCATAGGCATCTTTATTCTGAATCTCAATGCCAAAACGTTTGATCATGACCACAAAGTCATCAATTCGCCCTACGGCAGCACCGCCTAAAAAAGAGCTTATATTTTGTAACACTTCCCAAATGGAAATGGCGTGGTCATTAGCCGCCACAACAATTTTATCGATAGTAGAATCACCAATGCCACGTTTAGGTAAATTGATGATCCTGCGAAAGGAAGCTTCGTCTTGCTGGTTGAGGGAGAAACGCAAGTAGGCGAGTAGGTCTTTAATTTCTTTGCGCTGATAGAAAGACAATCCACCCACTACTTTGTACTTAATATTCATCCGCCTCAAGGCTTCTTCAATAGCACGTGATTGGCTGTTGGTGCGATACAGAATAACAAAGTCACTAAACTTATATTGCTGCTGCATCTTCTCCTCAAAAATAGAAGAGGCAACAAGTCTGCCTTCTTCATTATCGGAAACGGCCTTGATTAATTCAATAAGGTTTCCATCTTCATTAGCAGTCCATACATTTTTTGGGAGCTGGGCTTTGTTTTTGGCAATGACTGAGTTGGCCGCCTGTACGATAGTTTGGGTAGAGCGATAGTTTTGCTCAAGCTTAATGATTTGCAGATCAGGATAATCTTTTTCGAAGTTTAAGATATTGCTTATGTCTGCCCCGCGAAAAGCGTAAATACTCTGAGCATCATCACCCACCACACAAACATTTTGACGAACGGCTGCTAATTTTCTGATGATAAAATATTGGCAAAGGTTGGTATCCTGAAACTCGTCTACCAATACATAATGAATTCGTTGTTGGTATTTATTCAAGACTTCAAGGTGTTCCTTAAATAGTTTATCTGTATTAAACAGAAGGTCATCAAAATCCATTGCTCCAGACTTGAAGCAACGCAAAGAGTAGTTCTTATAAATATTTCCGATCTCAGGCCGCATATTCGCAGCATCGTCACCAACCAACAAAGGATTGCTCAGATACTCTTGCCACGAGACTAATTTATTTTTTGCTGATGAGATTCGATTATAAATAATATTGGCTTTGTATTGGGTTTCATCTAACCCCATTTCTTTCACAATACTTTTAATCAATGACTTAGAATCATCGGTATCATAAATAGTGAAATTATTTGGGTAGCCGATATGATGTGCTTCGGCTCTTAGAATCCGTGCGAAAACCGAGTGAAAAGTTCCCATCCACAGGTTACGTGCGTCCGATCCAATCTCTTTCTCAATCCGATCCCTCATTTCTTTAGCCGCCTTGTTCGTAAACGTAAGGGCCATAATATTGAAAGGGTCAACCTCTTGATTTTGAATGAGGTGTGCTATGCGGTAAGTAAGTACCCGCGTCTTTCCTGAGCCTGCACCCGCGATAAGCATGCAGGGTCCCTGGTTATTGAGCACCGCTTCAAGCTGAGGGGGATTTAGGGTTTCTAGATATTGACTCATAATTAAAGCCCGCAATATAGATGGCGGATACTTACATTGATTCAGATTGTGCTGATAAATTATTTGTCGAATGCCGCTGATTCGCGGATTGGAATAACCTCTTTAAGGATATTAATTTTAAAAGCTTAAATAACAGATTCAATAAACTCCTCAATCACCCTGACTGGCTTTATATTATGAATTTGATTAATCAGTCGATAACTAAAAATTATACGCTTTGAATCTTTAACCTTAAATTTCCGAAGTCGAACTTTTTACATTTTATTTATCTAACGAGATAGGTGGCGGATAATCAATTTTCTCAATTTAACGATGATGGTTTTTGGA
>JAYVBN010000600.1:0-2079 GCA_043750455.1 Bacteroidia bacterium
TGCATCGGTGAACTTGTATAAATTGGGAACGCTAAAATTGAGAAAGCCACCTGTTACGGGTAACACTCCCACAGGAATATTTAAGGTGTCGCTCACTTCGGTAAACTTATCTGCGACTCCATCGTGGTCGGTGTCTTCTAAAATTGTCAATCGATCTGTTCCATGCTCACCCGGAGCATTTGGAAAAGGATATTCAAAAGATTGCGTCACCCACATCCGGCCTCTCGCATCGAAGGTCATGTTGATGGGCTTATCAATATTGGGCTCTGAGGCGAACAATTGAATTTCGAAACCAGGTGGAAGTTTAAACCCCGCCATTTCTTCTTGGGCTGTGCGTGCTTCTGTTGACCGAATGCTTTCATTGAACAGATCTCCGCTGTATTTGCTTTCGTCATCAATTTCGTTCTTACAATTGCTGACGCAGAGTATTAGCCCAATAAGAAAAAACAATCTGTTAATTCGATTTTTAGAAATCATATGTTATGAGTTATGTACTTTCTCTTTGTTATATCAGAAAGGTTGGCCTTTTCCATCCTGGCAAATCCAAGATTGTCTGCGACAGGCTTCCTAAATCTAGTATTTATTTGAGGGTAATAAAACGATTTTGTGCTGAGAGGCTGAGTTTATGAATGCCCACTTGAACTACGAATAGTGAGAATGTAATTCGTTTGAGCACTTATTTTTACTGGGTAGGGGATATTTTGTTTATCGATAGAGGAAACAGGGTTTGGAAAGTGCCGCAGGGAAAAGTAAATTTCTTTGTAACCTTTCAAACACCTTCCGGTAACTAACCCGAAATTTGAAAACATCTGAAGCGTTGATGACCGATGAATTGATTATGGAAGCCCTGAAAAACGGTGATCTTCAGCAGGCTTCCGTGTTGTTTGACCGGTATCATAAGCGGATATATAATTTTCTGGCGCGCATGACCATGGATCGTGAGTTGGCGGAGGATCTTACTCAGAATGTGTTTTTAAGGATTATCAAATACCGGAGCAGCTACCGCGAAGGCAACAGATTCGAATCGTGGATTTATCAGGTGGCAAGGAATATTTTTTCAGATCACTATCAGGCACACAAAAACAAACAGTCAGGTTCTATTGACATTGAAAAGATGGGTGACAAGATTGTTGATCATGAGGATGGAGCAGAACAGGAAGAGCGAGAAAAAATCCTTCATCGCTCAATGGCTTTGCTGACAGAGGAACAGCGGGAGTTACTAGTGCTCACGCGGTTTCAACACATGAAGTATGAAGACGTGGCCGTGATTATGGAGACAACAGTAGCAAACGTTAAAGTGAAAGTGCACCGGGCGATCGCAAAATTGAGAGAACATTATTTTGAATTAGAAAAAATCTAAAAGCTCCCCTCTCCTCTGGAGAGGGGCTGGGGGTGAGGTTATGGAAAAAGAAAAATTAGAAGCATTACTCATTGATTACATCGATGGGAAATTAAGTGAAGAGGATCGTTCACGTGTAGAGCACGAATTATCCAAAAGCGAGGAAGCTTACGCTATGTATGAACAGCTGCGCGAGGTAATTCAGGTGATGGAAAAATCTGCTTCAATTGAACCTACCGTTTTACTAAAGCGTGACTTCGATAAGTTTCTGAAGGCCGAGATGGAGAGCGTTCAAAAGCCAAAAGGTAAAGTAGTTTCTTTCCAATCGTATGGGTATCGAATTGCAGCGGGAGTAGCATTGGTAATACTGAGTGTGAGCATCGGCTATCAGGTCAATAAAAATTATAGGCAGGAACAGGAATTGGCAAGGTTGAAATCTGAAATGGATGCCACCAAACAAATGATGATGGCTATGTTGGATAATCAACAATCTGCGAGTCAACGAATGGTGGGAGCAACAGTTGCCTACCAGATGGTAAAGATGGATGACGAAATCGTAACTGCTCTTGCTAAAAGCATGAATGAAGATCCCAATTCGAATGTGAGACTTGCAGCGATGGAGGCATTAGGTAAATTTTATAAAGAGCCTGGCGTGCAAAAAGTTTTGATCCAATCGCTTTCGGTTCAAAAAGATCCTGTAGTACAGATTGCGCTTATCCAATTGCTGGTGCAAATGAAAG
>JAYVBN010000601.1:0-3392 GCA_043750455.1 Bacteroidia bacterium
ACTACTTGCGTTTTATTTATCAATAAATACGCTATCTGCGCAGAATTCTAACCTGGGTAGTTGGAATATTCTGAATTTAAAATATAACCTTGATGAAAAATGGAGTGCTTTTGGAGAGGCACAATTGCGGTCATTAAAATTTTATAACAACTTTCACTATTACGAGTATAAGATCGGAATTAACTATAAAGTTCATAAAGATGCCACACTGACAATAGGTGCAGGTAGTTACCAAACCTATAAAGAAGGAGGAGATTTTGTTTTGCCAAAAAACAATGGTGAATTTAGGATTTGGCCGCAGCTTGTTCTTTTTCAATCCATAGCTAAGCTAAAAATAGAACAACGTTATCGTGCGGAGTTCAGATATACAAGTTTCGGTTATCGGAACCGTTTTCGTTACAGGCTTGGGGTAGCATATCCTTTTGGAAAGGTGCTTAAAGGGTATAAACCATTTCAAGTAAGTTCCAGCTTTGAACTATTTTTTACTGACAAACAGCCATATTTTGAAAGAACTAGAATGCTGCTTGCATTTAACTACAAACCCTCAAAGGCCACAACTATACAAGTGGGTTATTTGAATCAGTTCGACTACAAAATAAATGATGAAACAGGACGAGACTTTCTTCAAGTCGGTTTATTCCTAGAACTATTTAGAAAGGCATCAAATCATACCTCTATTCAAAATGAACTGAAAGACAATTAGACCATATTAAGGCAAATCTAAAAACTTCTTTTGACCTTCTCCTTTTGGAGAAGGATTAAGCCTGCCTGCCGGACAGGCAGGGATGAGGTGGTCAAAGGCAAGGTTTGAGAGATGTCCTTAATTTTTAATCGCAACAAGGACAATGATGGATTGGAAAAATGGGCAAGAGCCTCAGCACCTAACAGGGGTTTTGCAAAAGTGGAGGTTCAGCCACTACTAACGAGAATCAAAATGACAGACTTTAGATGGACTCCTCAAGCGCCCTCTTGCGCTAGAGTCGGATTCTTCAAAAAAGACTCAACGGTAATAAGGCCGTTTATTGTTTACGCTTTCAGCTTATCAAACTGGTTATGAATTGCTAAAATAATCACACCAAAAAGTACGGCAACAACGATTAACACAATATTTAGTAAGCCTTCTATGCCGAAGGAGAGTTTTATCAGAATGGTGGAAATAATAAACCCAGAATTTCGAATGACTCTGTTAAATTTATCTGTGTGCAGAAAAGAAATTAGCAGGAGTAAAACATCAGTTAAAATTAAGATTGTAAAACACGTATCAAAAAATACTTTGTTCACATCTTGAATGGAAGCGGCACCGGGATTTCCAGAGAAAAAACTAGTATAAGCCCATTCACCCAAACTAAAGAAAGCGAGCACCACAAAGATGGGAACTAAACACTTTGCTATCAGTGTCTTCATCTTTATAAATTGTGTGACCTCCAACGGCAGTGGACTCGCTATTTCTGATTGCTCTTTCCTGTTCAGTCGATAAAATAAAAGAATTAATAGGAATAGAATAATGGTCGCAACCAAATCATAGGTCAATAAAAGATCGCTCGGTACTTTAAACCAATCTGGCGTTAATTGAAGTTGCGATAGGTCTTTGAATATTCGTCTGATCACGATTAAGGTCATAATCTCATATTGCTTTCCTATATACGTAGTAGTTGATCTGGGTAAATAGTAAACAAGTAGGTACACTTCATAAATCAAAATGAAAGAGAATGGTGTGTAAATAGCTGCAATGGGACTATTAAACAGCTCTTGATAGCCGTTGAACTGTATCAGTTTTAGATTTACCAGTCCAATAAGTAAAAGGTGAAGCAGGAAACTTGCTATAGAGATCACCACAATGGCTGCCTCACTTTTTTTTCTGGTCTCCTCCGAAAGTACTTTTGAAAAAAGTGAATTGAATAGGAGGGCTGTTTTCGTCATGGAGAAAGATTCCGTTTAACCTATAAACACAGTAATCTTGTATTTGTCTTGATTGTACACTAAAAACTTTCTCAACAGAGTGCGATAATTTCTGAACTAACGATTTATCCTCTCTGTTTTAACATCTGGCTTAGCATATTCATAACGGTCAATCAGTTGAGTGGAATAGTACCCATCAATTCCGTTGCTGCACAGTGACGAGGCTCTGTCAAGTTCCAGAAAGCCATCCGCTAAAAGAATATCTTCCTCAAGTTTGATGTGTTGTATTTTTCCAATTACCAAAAAGGTATTGTTGAGCTTTATGGGAATAACTTCCTCTAACGTCAACGCATATTTCACTCTGCTTTCTTTCACAAAAGGGGCAGATATGCTCTCTAAAAATTCTTGTGTGAGCCCCACTTCCTCAAACTCGCTAACCTCATCGGGGTATTTAGCGCTGGTTTGATGTGCCTGTTGTAAAAATGTAGGATGAAGATGGTTGATTGTATAGACTCCGGTCGATTGGATATTTGCCAGAGTATGAGGCGCTGCTTTTACCGGCCTGTTGATAAACCCAACAAGTGCAGGATCTGACCCAATATGAACGATGCTGCTAAAGACACCAAGATTCGTTTGTCCTCTTTGGTCGATGGTGCCAATTAAATTGACCGATTTAAAGCCCGTTAGGCTATTGATAAAGTTAGCGCGATAAAACCGTTCCTAGGTTTGTATGGTCGATGACGAAAAGATCTGCATAATGCTTTAAAAGACTAAGTCCGAAATTGTTATCAAAAGGAGGTGATTTTATTCATGAGAGTTCCGGTTAATTCAGTCTTTTTTTTGAAGAATGAATATTCTTTTTCCTCAGTCATAAGATCGCAAAGCTATTTTGTTTAACGTTTTTGAATTTATGACCCCAAAATCTAGCATCCCTTAAACAAAATAATACTTCTGGCATAAAACTATTTTAATCTGGCAACCTGATGAACAATGTGCGGTGCAGTCTGTTTAAATACTAATTTAAATACTTAAACAAAATATAATATGTTCACAATTCTAACTGATATCGTGGCCATCCCGGTGGATGATCCGATTGCATTTACATTCTTCACCGGCTACATGGCTATGCTAGCTGCTGCCGTTTTCTTCTTTGTAGAAAGAGGAAGTGTCGAAGGAAAATGGAAACTTTCCATGTTAGTTTCCGGATTAATTACAGGTATTGCTGCTGTGCATTACTTCTACATGCGTGATTACTATTTGGCAACTGGCCAAACCCCTACAGCGCTTCGTTACATCGACTGGACATTGACTGTACCATTGATGTGTGTGGAATTCTATTTGTTGACCAAGGCAGCTGGTGCGAAGACTTCCTTATTGTGGAAGTTAATCTTCGCCTCCGTTCTTATGCTCGTAGCCGGCTATATTGGCGAAGCATTCACTGACGGGTCTACTGGTCACTCTGTTCTGTGGGGTGTTATCTCTACCATTGGTTA
>JAYVBN010000602.1:0-3045 GCA_043750455.1 Bacteroidia bacterium
CAAGTCTGGCATCTTTTGGGAAAGAAGCTTTCAATATCCACACATCAGTATTAGCGATATGCTTCCCTTTATTGTCAAATTTTTTATCATAACCCCATCCGTTGAAATCTCCCATCCACTCTACAGATTTGGCAGTACCTCTATAAAGAAATCCAACGGAGTCACCTACTACAAGTGGTATTTGATTCGATTTCTTTAACCCATTCCAGAGGTCATCAACGGACGTGGTTTTCTTGAAAGCCTCGTTCAATTGATGAATAGGATCAGGAAACTTTGAGAAGTCTTGGGTAAATCCTGAAAAGGAAAGTAAGAGAAGAAAGACAACAGCCTTCATATTTTAATTTTGAATAAAGATAGTAACCCTATGAACGGATTACAACCTCGTCTTTATCGTCAACTCTAAGGCACAACAGGCCTGCAATAATCATTGAGATACCTCCTGCAACTAAAATGTAAATAGGTTGCCCATTGAAAAAGTTATTTAGCATGAATCCCAGTATAGTTCCAGCTATGATTTGAGGAATTACAATGAAGAAATTAAACACGCCCATGTAGTATCCCATTTTTTCAGGCGGCAAAGACCCAGATAGCAACGCGTAAGGAATGGATAGAATGCTGGCCCACGAAATACCAATGCCAATCATGGAGAACCATAACCAAAAGGGATCTGAAATAAAATAAAATGAGATTAACCCTGCACCCCCGCACAATAGGGCAGTGAGATGTGTTATTCTTCTGCTGGTATATTTTGCCAGGATGGGAAGTAACAAAGCAGCAAAGGCTGCGATCCCATTGTAAACACCAAAAAGATTTCCTACTAGGTCAGCACCTGTGTTGTAAGCTTGAGATGTTGGTTCGGTGGATTGAAAAATATGACTGGTAACAGCTGGTGTCGTATAAATCCACATTGCAAATAAGGCGAACCATGAGAAGAATTGTACGGAGGCAAGTTGTACCATGGTCTTCGGCATAGAGTTAAAATCTTTTACGATGTGCACAAGGCCAAGATATGATCTGCCTTGTTTGATGTAGCCCGATGCAATGGAATGAGCTAGTCCAAAAAAACCAAACCCAAAGCCAAGCACATAAAGTTCCTTTTCTAATTTAAGATAATAGACAATGGCTGAGATAATAATTCCAGCAGTAAGTAGAGAGAGACCAAGGTTTGAAAACTTCTTTTGGTAGAATTCTTCATTTTCAATTTTTCTTTTCTCGCGATTGCGAAGATTTTGTTCAGCCTTTTCATCAGGTGGATATTCTTTTGTACTAAAGACAGTCCACATCACCGTTATAAACAACATAAAGGCTCCAATGTAAAAGGAGTATTTTACCGAGTCGGGAATTGTTCCAGCTTCCGCTGTATTAGAAATGCCAATCCAGTTTGTAAATATCCACGGTAAGAAGGAGGCCACAATGGCACCTATACCAATAAAAAAACTTTGCATGGCAAAACCTGTAGTGCGCTGTGAAGGCGGAAGCATATCACCCACAAACGCGCGGAAAGGCTCCATGCTAATGTTGATGGAGGCATCCATGATCCACAAAACACTTACAGCCATCCAAAGTGCCGATGAGTTGGGCATGAAGAGTAAAGCAAGAGAAGCTAACAAAGCACCTACAGCAAAGAAAGGCCTTCTTCGTCCCCATGTTTTATGCCAGGTGCGATCGCTGTAAAAACCAACGATTGGTTGAATGATAAGTCCGGTGATAGGAGCAGCCAGCCAAAACATGGCGAGTTCGTTGGGTTGCGCTCCAAGGGTTTCAAAAATTCTACTGGTGTTCGCATTCTGTAAAGCAAACCCAAATTGAATTCCGAGAAACCCGAAACTCATGTTCCAAATCTGCCAGAAGGATAGTTTAGGTTTTAGTGTGCTCATTTTAATCCGTTAATTGTTAATAGAGATTGGATAATCGTTATCGTCATAATTTGTCCTAACTAAGTCCTAATGCCTACAGAAGTTTCAGCGTAGGCATGGCCCAAGTCCTGATATTTACCAACTGATTTCAATTTTTCCTTTTTGATTTTGAAAGGAAGCAGTCAACACATCTTCTTCAAAAACTTTTTCAGGATCGTTAATCGGATCATACTTTTCGTAGGGGATAAAGAAACTTATTTTTTCTTTTTGAACATTGATGCTTTGTTCGCCTATGCTCAACCGATCAAGTGTGAATCCATGAAGTATAAGTTTTATATTGGAGTATTTCGATTGAAAGCTTCCTTCTGTTTCTCCTATCGTAATTTTTTTTTCGGTTCCCGCGTGGCTTAATAATCTTTTTGCAAAAGCTCCGGTTTGATAGCTAAACGTACTTCCGTCATCTTCATAAAACTCAAAGGATGTATTTTCTTTTCCAGCGTAAATATGCAGATCAATTTGGTCTACTTTTTCTTTAGTGTTACTCACTGGTTTTTGCATGGGCAAGATTGCACCAGCCTTAATGAACACAGGTAGTTTATGGATAGGGCAATCCAGATAGAATTCTTGTTCGCCAGTAAACTTTCTTCCATCATGTAGGTAATACCATTCTCCTTCGGGCAGATAAACTTTTGTTACATCTTTATTGCTTTCAACAGGGGCAACTAAGATGGATGGGCCAAATAAATATTGATGTTGAAACTGGTGATCGTAAACCTTTGAGTTGAATGTGTAGTTGATGGCCAACGATCGTTGCACGGGCATTCCTGTTTGAGAAGCATCGTGAAACAACGAGTAGATGTAAGGCAATAACTGATAACGTAACCTGATATAGTTTCTTGAAATCTGTTCTACCTCCTCGCCATACGACCACGGTTCAGAATCGCGGCTATTGATCATGGAGTGGCCGCGGAAGAAAGGGGAGAGGGCACCAATAGAAATCCATCGTGCAAAAAGTTTAGTTGAAGCATCTCCAACAAACCCACCAACATCATATCCTGCAAAGGCAATTCCCGTAAGGCCCATACTATTTACTAGTCGAATGCCCAACATCATGTGTTCATCGTAAGCAACGTTATCTCCCGTCCATACAGCAGCATATCGTTGAATACCGGAGAAACCTGAACGCGTT
>JAYVBN010000603.1:0-15209 GCA_043750455.1 Bacteroidia bacterium
ACTTGACCGCGCTGTTTATACCAAAGACGGTGGCTTAACCTGGCAGGAGTCAATTCTAAAATCACCGTATGGAGTTTATGGAGATCCTGCTGTAATCTCAGATTCAAAAGGTGATATCTATTACTTTCATTTGGCCGACCCTAGTGGCAAAGGCAGAAGTGATGACGCATGGCTCGACCGCATTGTATGCCAGAAATCTGAGGATGGTGGTGCCACCTGGACAAGTGGTAGTTCTATTGGAAATAACCCTCCAAAAGATCAGGATAAACAATGGCCCGCTGTCCATCCCAAAAAAGATTATGTATATACCAGTTGGACACAGTTTGATAAGTACGGATCAACCGATTCTACTTGTCACTCAAACATCATGTTCAGCATGTCAACCAGTGGTGGAAAAAAATGGAGTGATGCGGTACAGATTAATCAATACTCTGGCGATTGCGTTGATGGCGACAATACAACCGAAGGTGCAGTACCGGCAGTTTATTTGGACGGAAAAATATTTGTGGCATGGGCCAATAAAAATAAAATCTACTTCGATCGATCATATGACAACGGAAATATGTGGCTGCAAAATGACATTGTCATTGCTGAACAACCAGGTGGATGGGAAATGGATATACCCGGCCTGAGCCGATCAAACGGAATGCCTGTGTTGATGATAGACAACGGTCCAAGTCGTTATCATGGAAGTTTATATCTGGTGTGGGCCGACCAACGTAACGGTGAAAATGACACCGACATTTGGTTTATGCGATCAGGCAACCGTGGTGATAATTGGACAACTCCTTTACGTGTGAACAAAGATCAGGCAGGAGACAAAGGCAAGCACCAGTTTCTTCCATGGATAGCTGTTGATCAAGCTACTGGCTATTTATATGTTGTCTATTATGATAGAAGGAACTATGACGATCTTCAGACAGATGTGTATCTCGCCTATTCGACAGACGGAGGAAGTTCGTTTACAGAATCAAAGATAAGTGAGAGTCCGTTTGTACCTATCGAATCAAAATTCTTTGGTGACTACAATAATATCTCCGCGCATAAGGGAGTCATTGCACCTGTATGGACACGGATGGACGATGGTCGCACCAGTGTGTGGACAGCAGTGATCAAAGATACTGACTTGCTTAAGAAATAGAACTGCTCACTTTGTGTTAGTCTCTAATTCAACTGATTCCCTGGCAATATCCAGAAAGGCTTTCTGAAATACTTCAGCAGGCTGTGCACCCGAAACCCCATACTTATTATTGATAATAAAATAAGGGACACCGCTGATGCCGCGCTGAGCGTTCATTCGTTCCTCCAGTTCAACTTCCACGAGTCCTTCATCAGAATTTAATAAGGAAGAAACTTTTATAGTATCCAATCCTGCTTTGGTAGCAATCGAAAGCAAATTCTCTTTTTTCGATAAATCGATACCTTCTTCAAAGTAGCCTTTAAGAAACGCCTCTTTAATCGCAGCTTGTTTGCCTTCACTCTTCGCAAAGCGAATAATACGATGAGCATCACGTGTGTTTGGGGAAACTTCCTGCTTGTCAAAGTTGAAATGCAATCCTTCTTCTGCAGCTACTTTTATTACGTTACTAGTGATTTGTTTATAGCGATCAGCTCCGCCAAACTTATTGGTTAAATATTCTTTTTGGTTTTTACCTTCCTTGGGCATGTCTGGATTCAGTTCAAACGGATGAAATTCTACTTCTACATCCACTTGCCCCGCCAATTGGTCAATTGCTTTTTCTAATCTTCGCTTGCCAATGTAACACCACGGACATACTACATCAGAAACTACGTCTATTTTGATTTTAGGAATGCTCATTTGGATTTGATTTTTCACACAACTTCCATTTGAAAATAATAGTTCAAAAATAGCCACGAAGGCACAAGGGCACGAAGAAATTTATAACAGTGGACTCATTCCGGCCAGGGATAGTAGTGGAAAGCCTCCCGATAGCATTGTGCGATGGCAAGTGCGCATCGGGAGACTTGGAACGAATAGCCCGGTGGCGTTTCGCCAGGCCGCAAAGAAAGGCATACCCATACTGTCTTTATAATAAGTGGTTATTTATAAACCTTTGAATTATCTTTGCGCCTCAAACTTGAAACTAACAAACATGATAGCAACAGAAAAGCTCACTTTTAAGGTAAAAGACCTCACCCTGGCCGATTGGGGCCGCAAAGAGATCAAATTAGCCGAAGCCGAAATGCCCGGTTTAATGGCTTTGCGCGAGGAATTCGGCAAGCAAAAACCATTGAAAGATGCCCGCATCGCAGGCTGTCTTCACATGACTATTCAAACTGCAGTGTTGATTGAAACACTTGTAGAACTTGGTGCTGAAGTTTCATGGTCTTCATGCAATATTTTTTCGACACAAGATCATGCAGCGGCTGCAATTGCAAAGGCTGGCATTCCTGTTTATGCATGGAAGGGGTTGAACGAACAAGAATTTGATTGGTGTATTGAACAAACATTGCATGCTTTTAAAGGTGGCAAACCTTTGAACATGATATTAGATGATGGTGGTGACCTTACCAACATGGTATTGGATCGTTACCCTGAACTTGTAAAAGGAATCAAGGGTATATCAGAAGAAACAACAACAGGTGTTCACCGCTTGATTGAGCGCATGAACAATGGAAAACTTCCGTTGCCTGCAATTAACATCAACGACTCAGTAACAAAATCAAAGTTTGATAACAAATACGGTTGCAAAGAATCATTAGTAGATGCTATCCGCAGAGCAACGGATGTGATGATGGCTGGTAAGGTAGCGTTAGTAGCTGGCTACGGAGATGTGGGCAAGGGTTCTGCCGCTTCACTTCGTGGTGCAGGTGCACGTGTAACTGTTACTGAGATTGATCCAATCTGTGCATTGCAAGCTGCTATGGATGGCTTTGCCGTGAAGAAGATGGACGATGCCGTGAAAGAAGCTGATATCATTGTAACTGCAACTGGTAACTTCGGGATTGTACTTGGCCGACATTTTGAAAATATGAAAGATAAGGCCATCGTTTGTAACATTGGCCACTTTGATAATGAGATTGATGTTGCCTGGTTGAATAAGAATGCCAGTAAAGATGAAGTAAAACCACAAGTTGATTTGTACACCATGAAGAATGGTCGTCAGGTGATCTTGTTGGCAGAAGGACGATTAGTGAATTTGGGTTGCGCTACAGGCCACCCTTCGTTTGTAATGTCTAACTCCTTCACCAACCAGACACTTGCGCAATTAGAACTTTGGACAAATACAGATAAGTATGAAAACAAAGTCTACATGCTGCCTAAACATTTGGATGAGAAGGTTGCACGTCTTCACTTGAAAAAGATTGGTGTTGAGTTGGAAGAATTGTCGACTGAACAAGCGAAATACATTGGTGTAGAAGTAAAAGGTCCATTCAAACCTGATTACTACAGATATTAATGCTGCGAAGTTTTAACTGAGTAGTATTGATCTCTCTGCTTGCAAATAGAGAGGAAACCCTGGAGCACGGTGCTTCAGGGTTTTTTTATTCTAAGAAGAAAAATATTACGCACCAAACACACCAAACATATTGAGAATCACGAGCCCAATAATGATGGGGCAAACAAAGCGGATCATAAACACCCAGATTTGATAAGGTGCAAGACCAAGAATCCGTGACGACTTAAACCCGGGTGCACCTTGTTCAATCTCATTTACAAGCATATCCGTTTTCATAAACCAGCCCGTGTACACACAAGTAGATAACACGACCAGCATCATCAATAAGCTGCCGAACATGTAATCAAAAATATCCATCACTCCGGTCTTGATTACACCCAGAAAATTTACGTTCATAACAGATAGGCTTTCGATTGCACCTGTAGATAATGCGGATGGAATGCCAAGTAAAAATGCAGCGATAGCAACTATCCAAGCTGCTTTTTTACGGCTCCATTTTTTTTGATCCATGAAATAGGCGGATGGTGCTTCCAACATGGAAATCGTTGATGTGATAGCCGCAAAAAACAACAAGAGAAAAAACAAAGCCCCTGCAATGTTACCCAGTGGCATTTCCTGGAAAATATTTGCCAATACATTAAATACCAATGTCGGGCCCTCGGCAGGTGATTGATTAAATGCGAACACCGCTGGAAACACCATGAAGCCGGCCAATAATGCAACTGATGTATCCATCGCACTAACCCAGAAACTGGAGGTAACTATGTTTTGAGTTTTTGGAAGATACGATCCGTACGTAATCATCATCCCCCAGCCCACACCTAACGAAAAGAAAGCCTGAGTTAGAGCAGCCAAAACTACACGCCCATTGATTTTTGAAAAATCCGGGATCAAATAATATTCAACTCCTTTTCCCGCTCCGGGCAAAGTGACACTTCGGAAAATTACCAGGATCAATAAAACAAAAAGCATTGGCATCATAATTTTCGTTGCCTTTTCAATTCCTCCAGATACTCCTCCCAATACAATGAAAGCAGTCATTAAAATCACTGCCGCACCAAGTGGAATAACATAGGCTGGATTAGCAATGAATTCTGAAAAGGATGTTTTGATAGAGAACAGTGAAGTAAAAATATAGCCCACCGTCCAGCCGGCAATAGTGCTGTAATAACTGAGCACAACAAATGTTACAATCAATGGAAGTACACCAACTAGCGCTGTCCAAAATTTATTACCACCCAGCGCCTGGACTGCACCCACCGGATTCTTTCCTGTTAGTCTACCAAATGCAATTTCGTTGATGAGCATTGGCACGGCCACCAGTACCACACATAAGATGTAAACCAAGACAAAAGCTGCACCTCCATTTTCACCGGTTAAGTATGGAAATCTCCAAACATTACCAAGGCCTACTGCCGATCCGGCTGCCGCCATGATAAACCCAAATTTTGAGCCCCATTGTCCGCGTTTTTCTGTCATAAGAAATTCATTAAATGATGTACGTGAAGATTAGAAGAATTGGTGGAAGTAACAAGTAGGTAATCGGTGAGCGGTAAATTAGGTAATCAGTAAATAAGATCAATGCGACCGGAAACCAATTACCCTTTCAACTGATTACCAATTATAGAAAGTCCTTCACGAAAAGAATGTGGCTGATAGCCAAGCTCGAGTTTCGCTTTATCAATAATAAAACCTGTCTTCAAAGGACGGGCGGCTGGTTGCTTAAAGGTTGATGAATCTGTTTGCTTGATTAATGTTTTATCCAATCCAAAAAAGTCCGCAGTTTCAATGGCAATGTCATAAGGCGTCATCATTTTTTCACCGGAAATATGAAAGATGCCTTTTGCTTTTTTTGTTGCTGCAAGATAACAACCCATGGCAAGATCTTCTGCTAACGTTGGTGTGCGCCATTGGTCATTCACCACATTGATTGTCTTACCTTCCTCCAGACTTTTCTTTACCCACAACACAATGTTGGAACGACTCATGTCTTCGGTAACGCCATATACCAAGACTGTGCGTAAAATTGCCCAATCCAATTTGCTAGCCATTACTATTTTCTCGCCCGCCAGTTTGCTTTCACCATAATAATTAACGGGCTTTGGAATGGCAATCTCATCTAACGGGCCATGTGTGCCATCAAAAATAAAATCTGTAGAGACATGTACCAGAAATGCATTGATTTTCTCACAAGCTTTCACCAGATATTCAACTCCAGTTACATTTGCATTCCAACAAGCCTCACGTTCCGTCTCGCATTGATCAACTTGCGTCATAGCAGCAGTGTGGATCACTACATCAGGCTTTGTTTCAAGAATTACTTTTTCAGTTTCCTTCTGATTTGTGACATCCAGGATCTGAAACTCAGCATTCTTTAATTTATAGTGCACTGGTTTTCTGGCTGTGGCAATCACATCATTGTTTCCTTGTTGATCGAGAAGCATTATTAGCTTTTGACCCAACAGACCATTGGCACCTGTGACAAGAATTTTCAAGAATTTACCGATAAGTTGATTCCGCGTTTATTAATCTCTTCTAAGAAACCGCTTGGGTCTTGGTGAGGAGATAGAAGGATAGGTTCAATTCGCATGTCAATAGAAGTCTTTAATCGATGTAAAAATGAACTGATTTTCAACCAATCTTTTTCAGGATAGTTCATCACGACAGCAATATCAATATCACTCTCTGGCTTTGCATTTCCATTTGCATAAGAACCGAATAGGATAATCTTTTCAGTATCATAATGTTGCGAAACCAACTTAGAATATTGGTCTGCTACTTTTTTAACCTCTCGAATATCCATTCTTTCAATTGTTTGGTTTGATCTATTATCTCCCTGCATTTCGTTGGAGAAAGAGACTTAAAAATCCTGTCGCGATATTCCGGATATCTACCCTCAATATTAAGCGGCTCAAGCGTACTTAAAAAATCTTGTTGGTTCTGAGAAAACGTATCATACAATCCACAATCCGATGATAATCTATAAAGGTTATGGATTCTTGGAGGCATCTCTTTTTTACTATCCACATGATACGCTTTGACCATTTTCTCAATCACTTGATGGCATAAAAATCCGACATATAACCACCGTTTGGTTTGATACATGGCTTCAGCCGTATCCAAGTCGTAATTGGCTGTATCAACCCAATACTCAACTCTATTCATTTCTAAATTTACTCCTTTTCCGGATAAACAAATCCGTACTCTTTGGTAATTTTCTTTTTCGACATCTCCTCCACGGTCACCGTCATTCGTACATCGGTTACAGGTCTATCGCCACCATCTTTTGGCAGCGCTGCAATCTTGTCAATCACATCAAGTCCCTTAACTACTTTTCCAAATATGGTGTACTCACCATCCAAATGAGGCGAACCACCAACGGTTGTATAAGCCTTAATTTTTTCAGGGGATATATCTTTCGTCACCTTAGTCCCCGTCTCTCTTTCAACTCGTGGCACTAGGCTAAAAATCATTTTTTGATAGGCTTGCATATCTCCAGCATAGTAGAGTGTATTTAAAGAATCCAACAAAGCTTTGTTTTCTGGTTTTGAAATAATCTGACGTAAACCCATCGTCAATTTCATTTGATCGTACCGAAGATCGTTGATGCTTGCTTCCGGAATAACCGATCCCTGAACAATATAAAACTGACTTCCACTGGATGCCTTTTCAGGGTTCCGATCATCAGGTATACGGGCTGCAGATAAAGTGCCCTTATCATGAAAAAACTTTGAATTAAATTCTGCAGGAATAGTGTAATCCGGACCGCCCATTCCCAAGGGTTCGCCCAACTTAGCTTTTTTTGAATTGGGGTCACCCCCCTGGATCATAAATCCTGCCATCACTCGATGGAAAAGCAGACTATCGAAATAATGCTCTTTAGCGAGCTTGATAAAATTCTCTTTATGTTTTGGAGTTTTGTCATACAAGATGGCTACCATATCTCCATATTGAGTTTTGATGGTAACAACATAATCCTTTTTCTGGGCGCAACTTGTTGCCAACCCAATTACAAATAGAAGTACAAATGCAATAGATTTATTCATGATAAGAATTTTGGAAGTTCTTGCCTATCGGCAGACAAGCAAAAATAGATGTTTCACACAAAGCTGCAAAGAGCACAAAGAAATACACAAAAAGATTTAATTGGCAACACTTTTAAAGGCAGCCGGAAGAAAGTCTATTAAATCGGAAGCAATAAGACTATGCTGTCCTTTTTCGCGCGCAGCAAAATCACCTGATAATCCGTGTAAGTAAACTCCAACTATGGCTGCATCGTGTGCAGAGTAGCCTTGCGCCAACAGTCCCGTTAAAATTCCGGTAAGCACATCTCCACTCCCACCTGTTGCCATCCCAGGATTTCCGGTAGAGTTAAAATAAACTTTTCCATCGGGAGTGGCAATGGATGAGTGTGCTCCTTTCAAAATAATAACAGACTTGGAATCTGCTGAAAATTTCTTCTGCTTCGCCAATCTTTCAAAATCATTTTGCCAGCTGCCTACTAATCTTTCAAACTCCTTTGGATGTGGCGTAAGAATGCTGCCCGATGGTATTTGTTTTATCCATTCAGGATTTGCTGCCAATGTATTCAATCCGTCAGCGTCAATTACTAACGGCTTTCCCTGTTCCACTAATTTCAAAAATGCATGGTTTGTTTCTTTTGATTGACCAAGTCCGGGGCCAACCCCAATGGAAGAGAAACTATTCACTTCAAATTCAGTTGAAAAAAAACTTTCATCATCATAAACCGAAGCCATCGCTTCGGGAACAGAGGTTTGAATAATGTCATATCCAGATTTTGGAACATGAACAGTCAATAATCCCACACCGGAACGTAAACATGCACGAGCCGATAAAATACAAGCACCCATTTTTCCAAAACTACCAGCTATGAGCAAAGCATGACCATACGTTCCTTTGTGATCAAATTTTTCTCTTTCACGAATTTTCTCTTTCACACTTTTTCGGGTGAGATAGAAATAAGAAGTATCAGCTGATTTAAGAAAATTCTTACTTAATCCAATATCTACTATTTTCCAATCTCCTACGTAACTATTATTTTCCGGTAACAAGAAGGCGAGCTTGGGCAACTGAAAAGAAATAGTGTAGTCCGCCTTAACAACTTTACCCGATGAAGGTTGATCTGCAAATAACCCTGAAGGAACATCCACAGCTATTTTTATAGCGTTTGATTTATTTACACAGTTAATAGCTTGTTCGTAAATTCCTTCCACTGGACGAGAAAGTCCTGATCCAAAAATAGCATCGATCACAATATCACGATCCGAAAATAACCCCTGATCAGAAGTGGTGACGATATCATACATGTCAAGCTTGCCTTTGATGCGCTCGAAGTTGGTGTTGAAATCTTCGGTAGCGGGCGCAGTGCCACGAACAATCCAAACCTTAACGGGATAATTCAACTTACTTAATAGTCTTGCAATCGCTAATCCATCACCTCCATTATTTCCCGTACCACAAATGATCCCGATCTTTCTTGGCGCTGTAAACTGAATAGTAAACCAATTCACAAAAGCCTCAGATGCACGCTCCATCAAATCGATGGAAGGGATAGGCTCATGATCGATAGTGTAAGCATCGAGTTCCTTGATTTGCTTTGAGGTAAGAATTTTTAGCATGATTTAAATAGTGTGATCAATACTTATTAAGCATGATACGGATTTCCTCTCAAAGTAATTAATTAAAGATCCTCCGTGTTGAACGTATCACCTTGTGCCGTATCACCTGTCTTATAACCTTTGGTAAACCAACGAACACGCTGTTCGGAAGTACCATGTGTAAATGAATCAGGTGTTACGCGACCTTGAAATTGTTTTTGAAGGGTGTCATCACCAATTGCACTGGCAGCGTTAATGGCTTCTTCAAAATCACCTTGCTCAATGATGTCGTTAAGTTCGTTGGCATGATGTGCCCAAACTCCGGCCAAAAAATCTGCTTGTAATTCTAATCGTACGGATAACTCATTGTATTCCTCTTCACTCATTTCGCTTCTTGCAGCATGAACTTTATCGGTGATACCCAAAAGATGTTGCACGTGATGGCCTACCTCATGGGCAATTACATAGGCTTGCGCGAAATCGCCAGGAGCATTAAAACGATTTTTAAGCTCTTGATAAAATACTAAATCGATATATAGCTTTTCATCTTCGCTGCAATAAAATGGTCCTGATGAGGCATCGGCATTGCCGCAGCCAGATTGCACCGATCCACTAAACAAAACCAATGTTGGCTCGCGATAATCCGGCATCAGCTTATGCCACACATCTTCAGTGTCGGCCAGAACTACTTTTACAAATTGTGTAAGCTCTTCTTCATCCGGTGTTGATTCGTACGGTGTGCTCTGAGAAATACTAGTTCTCTCTTCTAAAGGCAAACTTTGTAATAAGCTCAATGGATTTTTTCCGGTGATTAAACTAATCACCACTACAACGATGACCAATCCCAATCCACCTTTGATGGGCAGGCCACCAAAACCACCACCTCTTCCACTGCCACGTTGATCATCTACATTACCACTTTGTCTTCTTCCTCTCCACTGCATAATTGATACAATTTAAAAAAGGAAGTTACGGTAAAATCAGAACCCTTCATCTTTCGGTTCCCATAATTCAATTTTATTTCCATCAGGATCCATAATCCATCCAAATTTCCCATATGGAAATTCTTCCATCTCACCCACAATCTGTACACCTTCCTCTTTCAAAACTTTTAATAACTCCACCAGATTTTCTACCCGGTAGTTGAACATGTATTGCTTTTCACTGGGTTGAAAATAGGTGGTGTCATCTTTAAAAGGACTCCAGGCAGTCAATGCCGGAACTTTGGCTTCTCTTTTATCCAAATCGATCCATCGAAAGGAAGCACCATAATCATCGACAGGTAAACCTAAATGTTTGCCATACCATTCTTTTAATTTTTTAGGATCGGCTGCTTTAAAAAACACTCCGCCTAGTCCGGTAACTCGTTTCATCCCTTCTATCTATTTTTCTTTAAAAGATATTTATTATATCACTTGCCTTGCCAATATTGCCTTTTACCAACCATTGTCCCTGTTTGCTGGTTATCTGTCTTTGGAAACTTTTTTTTGCTTGAACTGAAAAAGATTTTAACGATGTTGGTCAATCAGAATAGTATTTCCATCTGGATCGTTTACGATAAAACTCGCAGGTCCCGAAGCATCTTCGTTTGCCTCATTCTCTATCTTGATTCCGTTGATTTTTAATTGCCGTTGAATTTCTCTGACGTCATCAAATGTTTCAATATTATTAGCGCTTTCATCCCAACCAGGATTAAATGTTATAATGTTGTTCTCAAACATTCCATGAAACAACCCGATTAGAGCATTCCCATTTTTCATTATGAGATAATTCTTCTCCTTGTCACCTGCAAAAATTGTAAAGCCAAGTTTTTCATAAAATTCTTTTGAAGTGTTAATGTCCTTGACACTAAGACTTACAGAAAAGGCTCCTAATTTCATATTTTCTCTTTTTAGGTTAATGTTAACGCCTGCCTGTTTAATAGTAATGTTGTCCGCTTGTTTTGTAATCATAGTCTTGAAGACGAAACCAAAACAAAATGATGTTGCAATTCCTAAAATTATTAAAGTTGATTTTTTCATTTTGCTATATGTTTAATTTAAAATCTAATTAGGAATTTGAAGACACAGGCAAAAATTCTTTCTTTCTCAGCAAAGCTGCGCTAAACAAAGAAATAAGGATTCCTACAGGGGCAATCTCCATTAATGTAATGCCAAAACGAATAAATGGATTTCTATACATCACTGCAAAGTCGTCCATTTTTTTCTTTGCCTCCACAAGTGCCACCTCGGTTGCTCCTCCAGCCTTCATTTTCTCAATTTGCTTTTCTCCCATTAGCGCCAGAAGGTCACCTTTCATATTGCTGCGCGTGATCTCCCAACTAAAGGCATACATGAGTGCCGCCACTAAGGTGATGAGCAAACCAACCTTCAAAGCATTTCCAAATGTTATGGAGCCGCCCAAATGATTATCGCGATAGGACTTCACACCAAAAAAGACCATTGACAAGGCGATGACCATAGTGGTATAACCCAGCCATTCACCATTGTCGAATTTGAGTGTTCCACTTTCGTAGAGGGGCATGGTGATCATCATCATGGCGCCAACGATCACACCTGCAATGAGTCCGTAGATCAGTACAATTTTTTTCATAGCGTTTTATTTTTTGCCCAAAGCAAAGGCCGCCACATGCAAAAACCTTCACCCGAAAGTATGATTCTTCTAAAATTAATAGAAATCACTCGAAAGCACTAGTTGCCAGTTACCGGTTTCAGGTCACTAGTAGCAAGTTTCAGATTCCCTGTTAAAAAATTAAGGGTGAAAAGCTTGTAACCGGAAACCAGCAACCGGGAACCATTAAGGTATCAACCTCAACTCTTTCCCCCTCTGCACTGCCTGCGTCCTGCGCTTCACTTCCAGCTTTAGAAAAAGATTGGATGTGTGGGTTTTAATTGTATTGAGTGACACAAAAAGTTTGTCGGCTATCTCTTGGTTGGAAAGGCCTTGCGCCATCAGTTGTAATACTTCGTGCTCGCGTTTGCTGACCTCCAGACGCAATAGTTCATTTTCATTTAAAATAAAATCGGGGCCAACCAGCACTATCTTTTTGCGGGTCAATCTCAAGCCAGCCCAAACTCCGAGTAGAGTAAACATGACGGCAACAATACCTACATAGAACTCAACCGATAGATCGCGGACAAAGAGGCGATACTCCAGGTAATGAAGTATGAAAATAAGGACGGCCATCGCAAAGCCATAAATAAAAATAGTGCGTTTCATTCTGACGATCAAAAAGCTATTTTTCCCTTATCAAATGGTATTTCATGCCGGACGCTGTCTTATCCTGAAGATGCAAAATCCGCCCGCCCCGGACGACCTCAAATTGGGCGAAGTAAATATTGGTGGCGTCTTTGAATCGATTGGTCATGGTGATATCCCAGTTTGTTACTGTTAATTTACCCGCATACTCCTGGGTATAATAGGTGTTATTGCCATACACACTAGATGCTCCGCTGTGCTTGCTGCTATAGGTTCCATCTGCATTGAATACAAATGAGTCAGCACTTTGTGTAGAATTCATTCCTGCAAAATCCCCGGTATAGGTGTTGTATAAGTTAACTCCTGAGCTGCTATTTGAAGACCATTTACCAACAATATCCTGAGCACTAACAGCTAACTTGTTATAGCCTGTCATTTCCCCTAGCTTTTTTGGTTCTGAAAATTGTTGATAATACGAATTTCTATCAGGTGCGATGGCCAACACAGGTGTGGCCACTCCATTGTTTACTAACACATTCAATGCAAGATAACAAGGTGTATTTGTTTTTGGATCAATCGCTTCGCCTTCGATAAAGTATGTTCTAAAATACGTGACTCCCTCCTGTAAACGCACCGCTGATTTAATGCTGTAGTTAGGAGCAACTAACAAATTCCAATACTGCTCGCTCAACTCCAGATTAGAATTCCGCATCTCATCATTTAGTTCCGATGAATAAAAAAGCAATACCTGAATGTTTCCTTTTGTCGTCTTCACATAATCTGATGACACCACAGAAGTCCATCCATCATCAAAGTTGATAGTGGTGAAAGTAAATGTGTTATCTGATGATATGACAACCGCCTCAGGCTTTGTTTCTACAACAGGTGGAGAGTTTACTGGCGGTTGTGCCTTTATTTCAGGTTGAGGCTGAACCTGAGATTGAGCTTCTACTTGAACAACAGGTTGTACTACCACGACTGGTACTTCTGGTTCATTCATACTGGTAACGGGCATTATATAAAGAGCACACTCTTTTTTAAAAGACTCCAGATACATCATAACCATGCGTCCGGTACTTTTTAAGATCACATACGCTGGCTCTGTAGAAAATGAATGCGTCTCCCACCCTGCCTTTTGCACAGCAAGTTTCACCTGTTCTTCATTTTGTCTGTTAGGCGATGCCGGCAGACTAAACACCTCCACTTTGTCACCAAGGATGATGGCATTTTCCTCCGCTTTCATTTGCAGCAATGTCTTTGCGGCTGCAGTGGTTAAAATCCGTTTGTCTTGTTTTGATCCTGCGGGAAGTTCAATACCAGTAAGTTCAGATTTTGTAGCAGGAACTACATTGGTTTGGCCAAATCCCAGAAAAGTAAATGCCACCAAGAAGGAAGTTAAAAGATAGCGGAACATAAGAGTTGAAATAAGCTGACTCTAAGTTCTGAAATATTTGGTAGATTATAAGCTCCCAAATAAACTTCACTTCTTCCCAAATATCCTCTTAAAAGGCCTTATCGTTTGTCCTACAAAATCTTCAGGGAAATTTTCTTTGTCGGGCAGACCTACAGGAAGATGTTCATCATCAGATGGCCAGTAATTTGTTTTGAACAGATAATCCCACACGCTTAAAGTGATGCCATAATTAAAACCATTAGGATGTGAGGCCGGCATGTCTTTCACGTGATGCCATAAGTGCATCTGTGGGCCATTGATTAGATACTTAAAAGGACCTAGCGGAATTTTAAGATTAGCATGACCTAATTGTCCTATCACCAGTGTAAAAATATGGACGATAAAAAAATCAGTGATGCTAAAGCCCATCATTGCCAGCGGAATATATTCTAATGTACGATACATTATATTTTCCATCCAGTGGTAACGCAGCAAAGCTGCAAAGCCCATCTCTTTTGTACTGTGATGTACCTTGTGAAATTCCCACATCCAATTGATATGGTGGTACATTCGGTGAATATTCCACTGCATAAAATCGCGCAGGACAAAAATCAAAACGAGTTGAAGCCATCCTGGCAAACCGCCAACATGTATCGCTACGATATTGGTAATACCAAATACTCCTAAAAAATCATTGAACAGTTGCACACCCACCATTGACAGCGCATTGTAGACTATCAATGAAAATAAAAAGTAATTCCAGAATAAATAAAAAATATCTAATCCAAAATGCTCGCGAATCAACGGTTGATTTTTTCGCCACGGAAAAACCATCTCTGCCATCCAGATAATTACAGACACGCCCAACAACCAATAGAAGTAGTTATGCCAGCTCGGATTCAGAATCTCATCAATGAAGTAATTCCAATAGCCAGAATAAGCACCCCAGATTATCTCAGTATATTTTTCCAATTGGTTAAAATGAAATTGGTAATTCAATCAAAGTAGTATCCCAGACAAGCCTCAACACAGCTTCCTTGTCATTTTCTCTTGTTAGTTGAATAGAAAAATTCTCAATCACAGCTTCCGATTTCTTTACAGGAACATTTGCTCGAAGGACATCATTGGCTTGATTGTAGCTATACGCTCCCCAAAAATCCAGATCACTATTTATAATGATTGTCCACTCGCTTGCATTAGGAATAGTGAACAGCGAATACGTGCCGGCTTTGACTTTCTTGCCCTGGATGGTTACATCCTGATAGAATTTAATTTCGGTAGATTCGTTGGCCCCTGCTCGCCATACTTGATTATATGGAATTAACTTTCCGAATATCTCACGGTCTTTTTTTGCCGGGCGACTGTAGGTTACACGCACCAGCGCAGGGGTATCGCCAATTAACTTAGGAGCAAACTTTCTATCATGAGCAAAATTATCCGGATAGTAAGCCATGTCCATCGGACTTTTGTCAAGCCCCTCCATTTTTTGTGCCCGTGTCTCTATTATTAGAATGGACAATAAGCAAAGCACTACAACTGTTTTATTCATTTCTCTGTTGGATTATGTTAAAGTCTTAA
>JAYVBN010000604.1:0-10734 GCA_043750455.1 Bacteroidia bacterium
CCATAAACCTTTTGGCAAGCCATCGTTTTTAGAAATATTTGTCCAGGTATCGCCACCATCAGTAGTTTTCCATAGGTAGGAACCTTCTCCACCACTTTCTAAACTATATGGAGTTCTTCTTATCCGCCAGGTAGAAGCAAAAAGAATTCTGGGGTTATTTGGATCCATTACAAGATCAACAGCCCCTGCATCGGCATTGGCAAACAAAATACGCTTCCAGTTTTTTCCACCATCTTCTGAGCGGTACACGCCTCGTTCTTCAGATGACTTGAATAGATCGCCCATCACAGCAGCGTACACTACGTCTGGGTTCTTTGGATGAATGCGGATGCGTGGAATATGTTTAGAATCTTTCAATCCGATAAACGCCCAGGTCTTTCCGGCATCTGTAGACTTCCAGATTCCATTTCCATAGGACACGTTGCCACGAACTGTGACTTCACCCTGACCTACATAAATTACATTGTTATCCCATTCACTGACAGCAATTGAACCGATTGAACTACCGAAGTAGCCATCTGAAATATTTGACCATGTACTGCCGGCATCGGTTGTGCGCCATATGCCACCACCAGCACCACCAAAATAAAAAAGATTAGGCTTGCCCGGAACACCGGTTACAGCTGAAGACCTGCCTCCCCGATAAGGACCAATACTGCGCCACTCTAAAGCGTTGTATAATTTCTCGTTATAACTGACGGTTGATTTTGTTGATGTGTTACCGGATTTTTTTTGTGCATCAGCTATGCCACAACATGAAATCAAGAACAATAGAAGTACTATTTTTTTCATAGGTAGAATTTATCTTTAACAAGCCAAGATTACTGTTAAAATTCAAATTTTATCTCTGTTTTTTTACAAAAGGTAACAAACGGTAAGAGGTGAGAGTAACATGGAATATTCAATAATCTCGCCTATTTTAAGGGAAATTTTATACATGAAAAACAGTAATCTAAAGCAGCTTTTAAGTATACCTGTCATAGTAGCCGCGCTCGGCTATTTTGTAGATATCTACGATTTGCTTTTATTCAGCATAGTTAGAATACCAAGTCTGCGCTCAATGGGTGTGGCTGAAAGTGATTTGCTCTCACAAGGGGAATTTTTGCTGCGCGCACAAATGATTGGCCTTTTGATAGGAGGTATTATTTGGGGTATCATGGGTGATAAGCGAGGTCGTTTGTCAGTACTATTTGGCTCCATCCTTCTTTATTCTTTGGCGAATGCATTGAATGGTTTTGTTACTTCTGTTGATCAATATGCTTTGCTTCGTTTTATTGCAGGGATTGGATTGGCAGGTGAGCTTGGTGCTGGTATCACACTTGTCTCTGAATCTTTACCTACTAGACTAAGGGGATATGGAACAACCCTCGTGGCAAGTGTTGGATTGATGGGCGCAGTGTTTGCTAATTTTATAGCCAAACAATTTGACTGGCAGATAGCGTATTTTATCGGTGGTGGTTTGGGGCTGCTGTTGCTCATTGCCAGGGTCAGTGTTTTTGAGTCTAGTGTTTTTCTTAAGCTAAAGGAAAAGGATAAGCATGTGGTTCGTGGAAATTTCCTTCAGTTATTTAACAACAAAGAGCGGTTCAAGAAATTTACGGGCTGCATTTTTATTGGTTTGCCTATTTGGTTTGTGATTGGAATTCTGATCACCTTTTCACCTGAGTTTGCCACTGCATTAAACATTGGTGAGGGCATAGCAGCTGGTGATGCTATTATGTATAGTTACATTGGCTTAGCCGTGGGTGATCTTCTGAGTGGGTTTATCAGTCAGGCGATGCGTTCAAGAAAGAAGGTTGTGCTACTATACATCCTGTTAACACTTTTCTTTTTTGTGATGTACTTGTACATGCCAATTCGAACTCCAACTTTTTTTTATGTAACCTGTTTTTTGATGGGAGTTAGTATTGGGTATTGGGCTTTATTTGTGACCATTGCAGCGGAACAGTTTGGAACCAATCTTCGATCCACTGTAACAACTTCAGTACCTAATATCATCAGAGGTACTGTTGTACCGTTGACTTATTTATTCAAGGAGCTTAGAGAGCAGATTGGTGTTTTGAATGGGGCTTTGGTTGTAGGTGTCTTTACCATTATTGTTGCTATTTTCGCACTTAGAGCAATTGATGAAACCTTTGGGAGGGATTTGAATTTTATCGAAGATTGAGGAGTGTGTATAGGACGAACTCATTGAGCTTAAGCCAACAGATTTTATTTCTTTAGCCGTTCAGCAATGTAAAGAACATCACAAACCCATTTAGGAGGGCTTGGTTCTTTGCTTTGAACAGACCCGTTATTTAGTTCGGCCATAACAAGTGCAGTCTCTTCGGAATTATCAATGAGGTATGCCTTCTGAAATAATTGAAGACTGCCTTTTAAATAAGTTAAGCTCATTTTGTAACGGTGCTCAATGATTGACTCCGCAATATCATGTCCACCTTCTGCTACTCTTTTTTTAACACGATTAATATTGATTTCAACAAAAGAAGTACACAAAAAGAACAGAACAACTTCATAGCCTTTTTTGATCAATGCGTTTATCCAGTCGTAATCTTTTTGTGTAGCAAGATTACTTTCAATCATGAAATCAGTCATAGCATTGATGTGCTCGGCAATTTTCGCTCTTGTGATCTCGTCAGCTTTAGCAAAATTCTCAGGGGTGTAACCGCCAGTAAGAGAACGTGTAATCAGGTCGGCATTAATAAACGGAAGATCTGGATCTATAAATTTTTCGGCAATGGCTGTTTCGTAGTAAGTAGTTTTTCCGGTGCCATTTGGTCCGGCAAGAATGTACAGGGTAGGCATCAACGACTAAGGAGAACTTTATTTTGAATTTTCGTAGTAGAATCTTTTGGGTTCTCTTCAATTAACTGTCCATTTTTCATGTAAATAATATTACTTCCGGCTTGAGTAGCTTTTTGCCTGACATGGCTACGGAATGCAATTGCCATTCTCTTAAAATTAATATTTACAGGTAAATTTTTCATGATACAATTATAACCAATTATCCTTGAATATAGTGCTCAGATTTGAGTTTAATGGCGGGTGGCTTGGCTCTTGCCTTTGCCCTGTCTATCGCAGGTTTGGATTTTTTTTACAGAGCTTAAACCCTGATTCGGAAATCGGGTCTCATCCCAAAATTCAAAAAACCATAAAAAAGACGATGATGATTTTCGCGCTATTTACATCACTGGCAATTACTTCCTATGCCCAGACTGCCACGCCCAGAGCAGACACCCGCCAAGGTGCCCAACGTTCCCGGATTACATGAGGGTCGCAAGGAAGGTGAATTGACAAATAGAGAAGCTTCTACTCTTA
Organism: Bacteroidia bacterium; assembly: GCA_043750455.1. Taxonomy (GTDB): domain Bacteria; phylum Bacteroidota; class Bacteroidia; order Cytophagales; family Cyclobacteriaceae; genus ELB16-189. The sequence goes on from JAYVBN010000604.1 coordinate 3,319, forward strand.
ATTCAGAACAACGAAGTGTGAGGAGATTGGAACGTAGAGTAAAGGCCGATGGTGAAGTTACGACAAAGGAAAAGGTGAGAATTGAGAAAAAGCAAGATCACGCCAGCCGCCACATTCGCAGGGCGAAGAATAACACGATTGACAATAATTAAACGGGTAATTGGTGATCGGTAAGAAGTAATCGGTGTTTACAGATTACTTCATGTCGTCAAAAAAATTGATAAGTCAATTCATTTACACCTTCGCAAGCGCCTGATCCAAATCAGCAATCAAGTCTTCTACATCTTCAACACCTATGCTCAACCGTATCAAGGAATCACTCAATCCATTTTTGATACGCTCTTCTTTTGGAATACTCGCATGTGTCATCGATGCCGGATGATTGATCAACGACTCCACGCCACCAAGTGATTCTGCCAATGAGAAGAGTTCTACGCTCTCCATCAGTTTAGTGGCCACTTCAAGGCTATCATTTTTTAGCGTAAAAGATAGCATGCCACCAAAATCGCGCATTTGTTTTTTAGCTATTTGATGATTGGGATGATCTGGAAACCCCGGCCAGTACACATGACCTACCTTTGGATGGCTTTTTAAAAACTCTGCAATCTTTTTTCCATTGCTACAATGCCGCTCCATGCGAAGATGAAGTGTTTTTATTCCACGCAATACCAGAAACGAGTCTTGTGGACCAGGAACCGCGCCACAAGAATTGGCAATGAACGCAAGTTCCTGCTGAAGCTTTTCATCGTTGATTACCAAAGCACCCATGATCACATCCGAGTGGCCACCTAAATATTTGGTGACCGAGTGCATGACAATGTCTGCACCAAGGTCAAGTGGGTTTTGCAGATAAGGTGAAGCAAAAGTATTGTCAACGGCAACAAGGACATTGTGTTTTTTTGCAAGGTCAACACAGGCTTTGATGTCGATGATACTCATTAATGGATTGGAGGGAGTTTCAATCCACATCAATTTTGTTTTAGAATTCAGGTAAGCAGAAATATTAATCGAATTAGTCAGATCGATGAAATGGAATTTAATTCCGAATTTCTCATAGATTTTTCTAAACATCCGATAAGAGCCACCATACAAGTCGTTGCTGGTGATTACTTCATCTCCAGGGCTCAATAGTTTAATAACTGCATCAGTAGCACCCATGCCAGACGAAAAACAAATACCATACTTACCATTTTCCAAAGCGGCAATACTTTTTTGTAACGAATTGCGTGTTGGATTTGCACCACGTGCATAAGCATACCCTTTATGTTTTGCGGGTGATTCCTGCACATAGGTAGACGTCTGGTAAATTGGAGTCATGATGGCTCCGGTAGATGGATCTGGTTCAACGCCAGCATGAACTGCTTTGGTTCCGAATTTCATTTTAAATAAATTTTGCTTGAAAGAAGTAAGTATATGCTAGTGTAGTAACAAATTAAATTACGCGACAACGTTAGTGAAATAGCTCGATTTGGCATTACTCATTTATAGTTCTGTACGACTCCTTCGGAGTCGTATGTTTATAGAAACTTGTTCACTATAAACATACGACCCCTATGGGGTCGCACGTTTGAAATGTTACTTAAGGAGAGTTCTAAAAATTTAATTTCCACTTATCATTTCCCCTCCAGGGAACAGGAATGAGGCATAAAAGGAAACAATTGAAATTTTTAGAACTCCCCATAATTCAATGGTCAAAGCACTAGATCGTCCTGTCGATATCAAACTTCTCTAAATAATCGGCAACACGTCTGACGAAGCTTCCACCCAGTGCTCCATCCACCACACGGTGATCGTATGAATGGGAGAGGAACATTTTGTGTCGGATAGCAATGGCGTCTCCATATGGAGTTTCGATAACGGCTGGTTTTTTCTGAATGGCACCGATAGCTAAAATTCCAACTTGAGGTTGCATGATGATAGGCGTGCCCATCACATTACCAAAAGTACCCACATTCGAAATGGTGTACGTTCCACCCGCCAGGTCATCAGCCTTGAGTTTATTTTCGCGAGATCGTTTAACCAAGTCATTCACTGCTTTGGCCAAACCACCCAAATTATATTGATCAGCATTTTTGATGACAGGAACAATGAGATTCCCCGAAGGTAAAGCCACCGCCATACCAATATTGATATCTTTCTTTTTAATGATTTTGTCTCCATCCACCTGGATGTTGATCATAGGAAAATCTTTTATAGCGCGCATCACAGCTTCCATAAAAATGGGAGTAAATGTTAGTCCGTCACCTTCCCGATTATAATATTCTCCCTTTACTTTATTGCGCCAGAAGACAATGTTGGTAACATCCGCTTCCACAAATGAGGTAACGTGAGGAGAAATCCGTCTTGAATCCACCATGCGCTCGGCAATCATCTTACGCATGCGATCCATTTGAATAATTTCATCACCAGCATTGATGGAGGCAGGAACCAAAGGGGCTGCATTGCCACCTCGCTGTTGTCCTACTGAAATAGTTTGGCCAAGCTTACGGTGTTGAACATAAGACAGAATATCTTTTTTTGTGACTCTTCCGTCTACACCTGATCCTGAAATAGTTTCTAGTTCCGCGACAGCGATGTTTTCTTCTTTCGCAATATTCTTAACAAGTGGTGAATAAAATTTTGAAGAAGATTTATAATCCGTTGCGTGCGAGTGACTCGTTCCATTTGTAGCTACAACAGGAGCTGAAATTTTTATGTCTGCTTTTACTGGAACAACTGGCTTGGCTTCAGAAATGGTAGTAGTCGGCCCTTTTAAGTCTGCTCCAGCTGTAGTGATAATAGCTATGGCTTTTCCAACTTTAACAACTTCACCTTCTTTGGCTAAAATTTCTTTGAGGATTCCGCCATGAGTAGAGGGTACTTCAGTGTCTACTTTGTCTGTAGCCACTTCAAGAACTGATTCGTCAGCTTCAATTTTATCGCCAGGTTTTTTGAGCCAGGTTAAAATAGTAGCCTCCATTATGCTTTCGCCCATTTTGGGCATGATGAGTTCCACTAGTGCCATAATCCTTCAGTTTCGGATTGTAAAGTTAGTATTTTTAATACTTCCTGCTAACGATTGAAAAGTTTGAAAAATGCATTCGAGGCGCTTAAAGCCTCCTTGCTAAAATTTTATGAATTTGCTTCTACCCAGAATATTATTCCGGATATCTAAGTAATACAACTCTTGCGGAAGCTACTTATTGATTAGGCAGGCTTAGCCTAATCAGATTCAACACGGCAACCGATGTCATTCGAATATTCAGCATTCTTTCTTTCGAGAGTTGTAATTTCTTGGTGACTGTTTGATGTTTATCGGAGTATGCAATCCAAACTGTTCCAACTGGTTTATCAGGTGTAGCGCCACCGGGTCCGGCAATGCCGCTGGTGGCCACACCGATATCCGTGTTAAAGCGTGCGCGTACCACGCTAGCCATTTCACTAATAGTAGGTTCACTCACAGCTCCATATTTTTCGAGCGTCTCAGGCTTTACACCAAGCTGTCGCATTTTTACTTCATATGAATAAGGAATCATGCTACCTAGGAAGTAATCAGAACTTCCAGGTACGCTTGTTATTAAGTGAGAGAGATAACCACCTGTACAACTTTCGGCCACTGATAAGGTAAGATGCTTTTCTCGTAGCGTATTTCCGACCACCACTTCAATGGGATCATCGCCATAGCCGAAGATAAACTGACCAATTCGTGTATTAAGTTTTTCTGTAAGATCATTCACTTCGCTTTGCATCTTTTCATTTGAATCCCCGAAGGAAGTAAGCCGGAGTTTTACTTCGCCAAGGCTTGGCAGATACGCCAACTTGATGTGATCTGGCAATGCTTTTTCCCAGTCTGAAATTTTTTCGGCTAGAAAGGATTCGCCTAATCCTATGGTGCGAATTACTTTATGATAAATAACGGGAGTTTTAAAAGTCTGTTTGAGTTTCGGAATGACGCTATCTGTCATCATCTTTTTCATTTCATGTGGAACACCAGGCATGGACATGAATATTTTGCCACTTTTCTCGAACCACATTCCCGGGGCTGTGCCATTTGGGTTAGTGATTTTTTCGCATGCAGTTGGCAGTGCAGCCTGTTGGCGATTGATTTCAGTCAGTTCTCTTCCGCGACTTTTAAAAAACTCAGTTACTTCACGCAAAGCTTCTTCATTGATTTTGAGTTCGCAATTAAAATATTTGGCAAGAAGAGGTTTGGTAAGATCATCGCTAGTCGGACCAAGGCCACCTGTTATTAAAATTATATCAGCTCTTTTTTCTGCTTCTGCGAAAGCAGTAAGTATTTCTGACTCCACATCACCGACAGTAGTTTTGCGGATAACTTTTATTCCTACTTTATCCAACTCCACACTCATCCACTGTGAGTTAGTATCTACGATTTGTCCGTAAAGGATTTCATCACCAATGGTAAGGAGTTCAGCTAGTATTTTTTTCATCTTATAAAGTTAGCGTTCAAATCTACCTTGCATATTCTCTCCGTCCAAATGGACTTTATCCGTATTTAGTCAAAAAGTTCCAATAGTCATAGGTGCTACGTTTTTTTAGCTTGAATTTAAGCTGATTGCTTAAAACTAAAACTGATACATTGACGTTGGCAATTCGTATTTTTACATTGTATTCTAACCTGTGGTCTATGTTGCGTATTGGGTTTATTATCATCATTGTGTTCTGTTCAAGTGAAGTAGCGTTTCCTCAATTAGGTAAACTGCTAGATAAAGCAAAGAAGGCTGTCGGTGGGAATATACCTTTGACAGCAGAGGAAGTCGCAAACGGTTTGAAAGAAGCATTAACCAATGGAATATCAAAAGGTTCGGATCTTACTTCGAAGGTGGATGGCTACTTCAAGAATCCAGAAATCAAAATCCCTTTTCCGCCAGATGTGAAAAAAGTAGAAACACGTCTTCGGCAAATGGGATTGGGTGGCGAGGTGGATAAGTTTGTGTTATCGTTAAACCGTGGAGCAGAAGATGCAGCCAAAGAAGCTAAACCTATTTTTGTGGCGGCCATCAAGCAAATGACAATTGATGATGCTTTTTCTATTTTGAAAGGAGACCCCGATGCGGCCACTCAATTTTTAAAAAAGACAACTACGGCTCAACTTAAAGAGAAATTTAAACCAGTTGTTCAAAAATCCCTTGATAAAGTAAGTGCAACCCAATATTATGGTGATCTTGTAGGGACTTACAATAAAATTCCGCTGGTTCAAAAAGTAAATCCGGATTTGAACGAATACGCTACCGATATGGCCATACAGGGTTTGTTTATTATGATTGCCAAAGAGGAAAAAAATATCAGACAAGATCCATTGGCAAGAACATCTGATTTGTTAAAGAGAGTTTTTGGCTCTCAGAAATAGTATGCCAACAGTTCTTCTTGTTAACGGCTATCGGTTTTATTTTTATATGAATGAGCACCCACCAGTGCATATTCATATTTCCAAGGGTGGTGGAAAGGCTAAATTCAATTTAATCCCCCAAATTGATGTGATATCAAATAAAGGTTTCAAGGCGAACGAAATGAAAGAGATTGTAAATTTGTTGAAAGAACACCAAAGCTTTATAATCCAAAAATGGCATGAAACATTCAATTAGTCAATCCACAATAGAATTTCTAAAGTCCCTTGAGGGTAAAGTAGAAGAAGAAATCGTGGACTATGTAGTCTATCAAGATGAACTTGACAGGATTATTCATAAACAGAATCTTTTGATTCAAAATCTTTTTACGGATAAATCTCTTGATTTAATGCTGATCGTGCTAAATAATAAGAAAGTTATAAAGCGGAGAATATCTGACTTTAAAGAACTTGAAAAGGCATCAATAACGGAGCTGATGGATTTTAAAAGTGACGGAGAAGGAATTCACTGGACAACTTTAGATTATGATTTGAGTCTAAAAGGCTTTCTTGAATACGAACTGATATTTGTTGATAAATCACTCTGAACATACAATGACGCTATTTGAAAAACATCAAACCACTATTACGAAAGCAATTGAAGCTTTGCACGCGCGTACTTTTTATGCGGCCTTCCCAGAAAATCCATCACCTTCCACCTACGGAGAAACAGCGGATGCTGATGGACAAGCAAAATTCAAAGCCATGTTGGGAAAGAAGTTTGAGGACCTGAACCAATCTAATCCTGAAAGATGGGCTGGTCAGGAAGAGTCACCTTATTTACAAGAGTTGCTTAATGTTTCATATCCAACATTTTCAACATCGACATTAATTGACCGATCGAAGATAGCTTTTCATCAGTGGAGAAAAGTAAGCGCAAAGGATCGTGCAGGTATTTTAATGGAATCTTTGGATAAGATTAAGGGAAGATTTTTTGAAATCGCTTATGCAACCATGCACACCACTGGCCAAGGTTATATGATGGCATTTCAAGCCTCAGGTCCACATGCAGCCGATCGAGCATTGGAAGCTATTGCGGCTGGTTACGAAGAGCTGAATCGTTTCCCTGAAAAAGTTTTGTGGGATAAGCCGATGGGCAAATTCAATATTCAACTTAGTAAAGAGTGGCGTGCTGTGCCAAAAGGAATTTCGGTAGTGATTGGCTGTTCGACTTTTCCAACGTGGAATTCTGTAACAGGAATTTACGGGAGTTTGATCACGGGTAATTCAGTACTTGTAAAACCACATCCTGGCGCGATACTTCCAATAGCTATAATTGTTGCTGAAATTCAAAAAGTATTGGCCGAAAATAATCTTGATCCAAACATTTGTCAACTGGCAGTGGATACATATGATAAGATGATCACCAAAGATCTGGCCGAACATCCTGATGTTAAATTAATCGACTTCACCGGCAACTCTGCCTTTGGAAACTATCTGGAAGCGTTGCCAGGAAAAACAGTATTCACTGAAAAGACTGGTGTGAATTCTGTCATTCTCGATTCAACAGACGATATTGATAAGACTGCAGCTAATCTTGCGTTCTCCGTTAATCTATACAGCGGACAGATGTGTACGGCACCTCAAAACTTTTATATTCCCGCTGATGGAATTAATACACCTGCCGGCAAAGTAACATTTGATCAGTTTGCCGAGAAGTTAGTTGCTAACATTAATAGCCTTGTTGACAATCCGAAAGCCGGACCATTTGTATTGGGAGCTGTGCAGAATAAAAAAACTTCTGATCGGGTGATTGAAGCTGAGAACCTTCCCGGTAAAGTTTGGTTGAAGTCGCGGTCATTTGAAAATCCAATGTTTAAAAAAGCGCGGGTGGCAACGCCAGTGGTGATAGAAGTAGATGCATCAAAAAAGGAAATCTATAGCAAAGAACTCTTTGGGCCAATCGCTTTATTGATCAAGACAAAAAATACAGATCAGTCCATTGCGCTGGCACAAGAGATGGCAATGCAACACGGAGCCATATCTTGTGGTGCTTATACAACCGATCCTGTTGTAAAGGAAAAAATTGC
>JAYVBN010000605.1:0-3656 GCA_043750455.1 Bacteroidia bacterium
AAAAAAATTTTCACCTCTCGATCTTTCAAAGTCTTTCAACCTGGATCGAAAGTTTGATATGGTCATTAGCCTGGAAGTGGCTGAACATTTACCAGAAAGGTCCGCGGATGATTTTATTACATCGTTGTGTAATCATAGCGACCTGGTAATTTTTTCTGCAGCCATCCCAGGACAAGGTGGACAAAACCATGTTAATGAACAATGGATGGCCTATTGGATCGAAAAATTTGAGGCGCACCATTTCAAACACTATGATATAATGCGCCCACTCCTATGGAACGAGCACAAAGTAGATTGGTGGTATAAACAAAATATGATGGTGTTTTCTACCAGGACTTTAAACTATACACAATGTCCTATCCAAAATATGATTCACCCCGATTTGTTTAATCAAAACCTGGATTATATAACCTACCTGCAACAATACGTTAAAGAACTGGAGACTAAGTTGTACGTATCTAATTAAAATTTATGGATAATCTATGAAAACTACAATCTGCCTTTCAGCCTCAACATTAAACTATCCACAGGGTGCGGGCCATTTATGGGTTTATTTGAACTGGGCTTTAGGCTTTCTCTCAAATGGATGTAGAGTGATCTGGTTAGAAAAAGTACCCAAGGGAATCGAGGAAGATAAATTGCAGGCGAATGTGGATGTTTTAAAGACAAAACTTTCGGCGTTTGGTTTGCACGACCTGGCCTTGTGGCATGAAGACTCCAGTACGCTTTCCCTCAACATAAGAGGGTGCCTTTCAGCTGATGAAGCCTCTGTGCAATCGGACATTTTATTAAACCAGATATATGCCATGCCGGCTTCTGTTGTAAATAAATTCAAAAAGAAAATTTTGCTTGACATAGACCCTGGTTTGTTGCAGGTCTGGATGGCAAAAAACCAAATATATGTTGCTGATCATGATCATTATTTTACTATTGGCGAAACAGTAGGAAAGCCTGGCTCTCTCGTTCCATATGTAGGAGTTTCCTGGAATTATATTCCGCCCTGTGTATCTTTAGATCATTGGAAACCCACCCAATCATCAAATAGAAAACCGACATTTACAACTATTTCGCACTGGAATATGGATGAATGGGAGGAGCATGACGGCGTTATGTATAAAAATGATAAGAGATCCGGCTATCAGCCTTTTTTAAACCTTCCATCCATAACCAAAGTTCCACTTGAATTGGCTTTATTATTTGGGTCAGATAGTCAAGAGAAAGAAGATTTGGAGCAGCTGGGGTGGCGGATCCAACATAGTCACCAGTTATCAAGTACATTAGAAGATTACAGAAACTATATACAAGGGTCGCTAGGTGAATTTAGTTGCGTTAAACCTTCGTGCGTGATTTTACAAAATGCATGGGTCAGCGACCGTTCGTTATGTTACCTGGCCAGTGGAAAACCGGTGATTACACAGTTTACTGGCAATAGTAAGATGCTGCCAGATAATGCAGGCATGTTTCGGTTTCGAAATATTTTCGAAGCAAAGGATCATCTTGAAATGGCAATGGCGGATCATGATAAACATTGCAAGCTGGCTAGAAAATTAGCCGAAGAATATTTTGATGCAAAACAAATAACTGCCCGGATGCTGGAAAAAGTGCTATGAAAAAATTAGTTGCAATATTGGGTTATCATAAAATAGGTATACCTCCCAGAGACTGGTATACCTGGAACTATGTTTCTGAAAATAATTTTGAAGCAGACCTGGATCTGATATGCAGAAATAATTGGGAAGTTCTTTCTGCGGAAAAATTTATTAAGTCATTAAGCGATCCTGAAATTTTACCTGAACGATCTGTTTTAATAACATTTGACGATGGGTATAAAAATAATTTATCGGTAGCATTACCCTGTTTAAGAAAATTCCGTTTTTCAGCAGTCCTGTTTATACCGGTTAAATTTGTCGGTACTTATAATGCCTTTGATGCAGATATCAATTACGAACCCCGGGAAGATATTTGCAGCTGGGAAGAACTGAAACAGCTGGAAGAAGGCGGTATTTCTGTTCATTCACATAGTGTTTCCCATCGGCATTTTTCAGCATTAAACCGAGAGGAAAAAAAAGCGGAAATCATAAAATCAAAAAAACTGATTGAACAAAAATTAAAAAAAAGTGTATCCCTGTTTTCCTTCCCTTACGGAGATAATGGTAATGATCAAATTGAAACACGAAGAATTTTGTTAGATTCAGGTTATAAAGGGGCTTTCCTTTACCAAGGTGGAGTAATGGACGTATTCCACTCTGATAAGTTTCAAATACCCCGGATCCCGGTTGGAGCAGATACAGATCTTCAAAAAGAATTGAAGGATGCCCTATTTTTTTAAAATCTCATTTATATAACCCTGGGGATATTGCACCCAGCCCGCCATCAATTCATATTCTCTTTTGGTAACTTCTTTATTTTGACCGGCAACATTATTTAATTCTCCTGGGTCAGTTTTTAGATTATATAATTCAATTACCACAAAGTTGCGGGTCTATGGCTTTTATTCATTCATTATATTTTAGGTTTAAAAGCCAGCTAGTCTAATATGAAAAGTAAATTAATAATTTTGGGTAATTCCACTTTAATAGGTTACACTCAGGGTGGAGGTTATTGGAGTGTTTATTTGCAATATCTGCTTGGTCCAAAATCCCTGAATCATAAAGTCTTTTTAGTTGAATTGCTTTTTGCGAGTGGTAAGCAGGGTAAAGATGAACAAAGAATCAAATCATTCTTTAGAAGGATGAAAGAATTTGAATTAAACGAAAATTGCATTATCATTCTTTTACCAAATGGTCAAAAAGTGCAGTCACTAGATTTAGCAACAGCTTTTAGAATCCCATTGAACCGAGTAAAGGAATTAATAAAGAACGCCGATTTATTCTGGAATTTGGCAGCGTCTATTGAGCCCCCGTTATTAAACTTGTTTCGACATAAGGTCTTAATTGATCTGGATCCCGGGCATCTGCAAGTCTCCACTTTGGATTGGGATATGGGAATTGCAGATCATGAGAGCCATTTAACTGTAGGATTGAAAATGGGTAATCCGGAATGCAACGTGCCAACACTGAACTTAAACTAGAAAGCTTTTCGGCCATTTGTGTATTTGCCTATGTGGAAAAAAAACACAAATGCTGATTTGGATGCCTCGTTCACTTCCATTAAACATTGGTGGGGAGGTGTTCTTTTGTTGAATATCCAACAATTAAGTCTCTCTAAGAGAGATGCATATATGAGGTACATTGATTTGCCTCACTTGGTTGATGACAAGTTTCAGTTTGCATATCATGATACGCACAATCCGTTAGGTGACAAGGCTCTTTTAAAAAGCAAAGGTTGGAGCTTTGTAAATCCATGGGAAATCGCATCTACTCCAAACGATTACCAGAATTATATTCAACGATCAAAAGCAGAAATTTCCTGTCCCAAACCAATCTTTAGAGAATTAAACACAGGATGGTTCAGCGACAGGAGTGTTTGTTACCTGGCCGCTGGCCGCCCTGTTCTTGCAGAAGATACAGGTTTTTCTGACTTCCTGCCTAGAGGCAGGGGGCTCCTGGCATTCCGTGATTTAGAAGAAGCGGTGGCAAGGTGTCAATGAGATCAATGCTAATTATCAATATCATGTAAAAGCTGCCCGCAATCTGGCAGAGGAAGTTTTTAATTCA
>JAYVBN010000606.1:0-2817 GCA_043750455.1 Bacteroidia bacterium
GTAGCAGATATTCTTGATCGCTTTAATATAGTAGGTAAGAAAGATCTTTTTCCAACTCAACTATCAGGTGGGCAACAGCAATTGGTAGGTATTGCAAGAGCCATAGTTGGTCAGCCAAAACTTTTGTTGGCTGATGAGCCAACCGGAAATCTCCACTCTGATCAAGGCAGGCAGATAATGGATATTTTTCAAAAGCTTAACGAGGAGGGAATCACTATTATTCAAGTTACCCACTCAGAGGAAAACGCAAGACGAGGAAAAAGGATTGTACGTGTAACGGATGGTGCCATTAGTGCTGATGAAATAGTGAAATAGAATTTTTAAGAATTATGAAAAGAGTATTAATAATCATAACAGTAGTGTGTGTTAGTCTCTCCCAGCAAGGCTGGTCGCAAAAGAAAGTCCTAACGTTCCAGGATGCGATCAAAATTGCTATGAAAAACAGTGTCTTGCTCAATCAGCAGAAAAATAATTTGACATTGAATGAAATGCAGCGAACGGCCGCTTATGCCGGGCTTGGCCCCACACTTTCCGCGAACGGAGGTGCTACCCGAGTGAATGGAAATACATTCAATCAGAATACTGGAGAAGTGGTGAACGGAATTTTTGAACAACTTTCAGGTTCCATTAATGCCAACATAAATATATTCGGTGGCCTTAGTCAATTTAATCAGGTAAAGCAGAGTTCAACTCTATTGGAAGCCCAGTCTTATTATATCAACCGAACCACACAGGATGTCATTAATACTGTTTCGGTTCAATACCTAACAGTGCTGGTTGATATTGAATTATTGAGAATTGCTCTTGAGAACTTTGAAGTGTTGAAGAAGCAACTTGAGCAGGTGCGGGCACAGGTGGAGTTGGGGGGCCGATCTCCTGTGGATGAGTATACACAGGACTCACAGACGAAGGCTGCAGAGATCAGAGCATTACAGGCAGAGATATTATTAGTCAACGATAAAGGAGCCTTGACTCAAACTTTGCTATTAGATCCAACAGAACAGTTTGATGTCGCAAAACCTGATTGGGATGTCAATATGATTGGATCGCAAGAGATTGCCTTGGACCATTTGTATGAAACTGCATTGAGGAATCGTGGAGATTTTTTGAGGGCAAAGAAAAGTGAAGAGGCTGCAAAATATTCCATGAATGTGAGTCGTGGTGCAATGATGCCTACACTAAGTGCTTTTGGTACGCTATACTCTGCGTACAACAGAGCTCAGGGCGACCCCAATGTGCGTCCAATAGAAGACCAATTAAAAATAGACAATTTTAGAAAGGTGTACGGATTACAATTGTTCATCCCAATCTTTGGTGGAAACCAAGTCCTCCAAAATCGTACTGTTTATGTGCAACAGAAGGTGGCTTATTTGAATTCTAAAACGAACACACAAAATGCAGAAATTCAGGTAAAGACGGATGTGGTTAGGGCTTTTGAAAATTTCAAACTTTTTAAACGAACATTTACAGTTTCCATCGAGCAATTGACGGCAGCAGAAATGGCATTTGAATTAGAAAAAGAGCGCTATAATTTGGGTGTCACCAACCTGATCGATTTTATCCAGGCTAATCGCATATTGGTGCAATCTCAAACCGATCGGGCTCAGGCCGAATACAGACTTATGTTCCAAAAGGTTTTGCTGGATTATGCGACAGGAACGCTGAAGCCTGAGGATCTGGAATAAGTACCAATTTGATTCTAAATCCTTCTGTTTTAAGAATTCTGTTTACATTTGCAGCCCGTTCGGTTGAACGGGCTCTTTTTATTAAAAAAGGGGTCATTTACTACCAAATTTGCAGCAGAGTACCCGTTTGTTGCATGTAAAAACAGGGTGTATCATTTTTATGGCAAAAGTACCAAGAGAAAGAACCGAAGAATCGAAAGTGAAATCCAAGCCAGTATTGGACGATGCTCCGGTAAAAAAAGCCGTTAAAGGCGCAGCTGCGGAAGACCTTTTCGAAAAAGACGAATTGACAGAATTTAAGGCAGCTAAGAAAGCAGAGGAAGAAGAAGGCATCACCCGCATGATCCAGGATGTTACCACTCGAAGAGCGGCAACTGGCTCAAGTGCAACCCTTGAAAATTTCAATTGGGAAACAGTTGACCGCAAAGGTTTTGGCGAGGGCTATACCAACACTGAGCGTCAGCAGATGTTGGACAAATACACGGGCACCGTTTCTACAGTAAACGAAAGTGAAATTGTGAAGGGCGCTGTGGTAGGTATCACCGACCGCGATGTTATTTTAAACATAGGATTTAAGTCAGATGGCCTTGTGCCATTGGCCGAATTCAAAGACATGCCGAAGTTGAAAATCGGTGATATGGTGGATCTGTTTATTGAAGAGCGTGAGAATGCGATGGGTCAGTTGATCCTTTCCCGCAGAAAGGCGAAGCTCCTGAAAGGATGGGAATATGTGCAGAATGCTCTTGATAAAGATGAAATCATTGAAGGTTTTGTAAAGCGTAGAACCAAAGGAGGATTGATTGTAGATGTATTTGGCATCGAAGCTTTCTTGCCAGGCTCTCAAATTGATGTAAAGCCAATACGTGACTTTGATATTTATGTAAATAAATCAATTGAAGTGAAGGTGGTGAAGATCAACTACACCAACGACAACGTTGTGGTATCTCATAAAGTGTTGATTGAAAAAGATCTTGAGCAACAGAAAGCAGTGATTCTTACCAACCTTGAGAAAGGCCAGGTATTGGAAGGTGTTATCAAGAACATGACCAACTTCGGTGTATTTATCGATTTAGGTGGTGTTGACGGATTATTACATATCACTGATATTTCATGGGGTCGTATCAGTCATCCA
>JAYVBN010000607.1:0-5951 GCA_043750455.1 Bacteroidia bacterium
TTCGACCCCGATGGGGTCGCATATTTATAGGAAGATTTTCTATAAACATGCGACTCCTCCGGAGTCGAACAGAAAGCAAAAGTAAATGCTATATGTTCAATTGTTTGCATTATTGATTTTCGTAAGAACAGATAAAATAAAAAAACCTCTGACTTCTGTCAGAGGTTTTTTCTTAATGTCATTTCTAATACTACTTAAACACTACCACAAGTTCGCTCACTTGTTTTGGATTGTAAGGACTGAATGCATCCAAGCGTACTTTCAGCACATCCCACTCAGTACCAGGTGATACACCTCCGGAAAGAAATCCTTTTGCTTTGCTGAAATATCCAGGCGCTGCAGTCTCTGACAGGTAGGCATCAAGAAGCGCAGGATCAACGCCTGGCCAAATAGCGGTGATCTCATTCGTGAACACACTTTTGATCGAGTAATCCTTCAACAGTACTTTGCGGTCGGTGCTATTAAGTTTACTGGGAGGCAATCCCACTTCAGCTACACCGGTATCTTTTGTTTCATTACCAGAAGCAACGAAGGCATAGTTAAAGCCTGGAGTACCAGTAAATAATAGGGCATTCGGGTGGTTGCTGTTTCCATATACATCAACTACATCCCCTTTTTTGCCAACAAACATTCTTAGAGTACTGATGGAGTAAGGATCAGTTAATGGATTCGCCAAAGGTAAGCCTGCTATGCGTACTTCCATTTGAGCATCATATCCTGCATTGCCAGCTTCGCTGTAGTCGATTCTAAAAACGGCATCTTTTGCATGTGCATTTTCCTGGCGGTCGCAATTATATGGCTTAATAATAGCGATGCCCTCAACAGTAGCGGACTTATTCCAAAAAATCTGAAGCGCTTTGCCTCCATCGGCTTGATTTTCAGAATCAGCATCCGTGATAGTCAATTGATAATCCCATGTCTTCCCCTCAAAGGTTGAGTTAGACAACACAACCAGATTTTTTGTGCGGTTATCATCCTCGCCAACATAAGTAAGTGATAAGACACGATCGATTTTATACTTTCTGATTCCTTCAATGAAAGCTTCTACAAGTTGTGAAGCTCCCTCACCTACTGCTATAAAAGTGCCGAGGTTTTCATAGATGTCATTCCCGTGCAGGGAATCATCTTTGACCCGTCCGCTTATTCTTCCACCTTTTGCCAGGTCTTTGTTGCTAATGGAAGAGGGAATATCTACGCTGAATTTGGCAGGCAGAATATCTTCCTGCGGTGTAACGTCCGGATTGTTTTCGCAGGATGAAAACAACATGGAAAATGCGAGCCCCACGATTAAGACAAACGAAATAATTTTTACAGTCTTCATTTTTTTACTTTTTAGTTTAATTGTTTTCAGTTTTTAAAGGCATACAAACTACCCTTCATCCCTTAAAACACATGACCCACCATCTTACCCTTATGCGTGCGGAACATTTTTCTTGGATTTTTCTGAAAACAGGGGAATCAGGGCTTTTCAACCACAACAGTAGTATCCGAAACCACAGTAGAAACCGCAAAGAATCCAATTGCGCCCTCACTTAGGTTGGTAGTGGCATCAGCCCGCTGTACATCAAATACTCCTCCCCTCCACTCCGTTTCCGAAAGAACGGAACGCAGAAATGATCTGTAGGCCGGACTTAGAGAATATTTTTTCCGAATAACAATTGAGCTGACGGGGAAATTAAATTCTGCTTTTTCAGGCCTAAAAATTTCATTTACGTCAACTGTTTTCAAATCATAAAACACAATTCTTCCTTTACAATCTGTTCCCGCAGTACAAGAAGGTGTATTCGTCCAACTGATTTGATGATCTATAAAATTGGGATCGCGACCGCTCCTGTCAAGATTAAGCGTATACAACTCGCCAACTTTTCTATAATCTAATGCTTGCAAAGGTTCCACAGGTACGGAACTGTCTTGTGCAAAATAGTTCTTGCCTTGATATTGAATGTACAATGTATACGTCCTTCCAAAAACAGCTCTTACTTGCGGAGTATAATATTCGCCCGATCCTGCGGGGACCTCGGTAAGAACAACTGAACTTGTTCCATCAGTTATACTGAGAATTGCTCCGGCAACGGGCACTGCTTTATCGTTCTGGGTTGTATAGGGACGAGAAAGTTTGATGCGGTGATTTATTCGTTCGTTGGTTAGTGTTCCCTCCACCACCAGGATATTGAGATTTTGAGATTGCAGAGGAAAATCTATCGGCACCTCTTCACAGGATATCAGCAGTAACCACATTAAAAAAATCAATATCGTTTTAACCCTTATCGCCATTTGAAATTATAAGATATAGATGGTGTGAATCCAAACAAATAAAACTGTGAGGTCATGCGATTGACATCAAGAAGGTCGGATGGAATTTTGATGGAGCCATCAGCAGTTTGAATCTTGTTGTAGTTGATATAGACTGCATTCTTTCTTCCATAAAAATTATAGACTGAGAAAGTAAGGTTGTGATGGTACTTTTTTTCGGGATTTTTATTGAGTTTGACTGTGGCCGATACATCCAGCCTATGATAATCCGGTAATCGATCATTGTTCTTTTGTCCGTAAACAGGTACCTCCTGCCCGTTGTAAGAATAAAAGCTTACAGGTGATGAGAAGGGTGCACCCGTGGAGTAATTCCAATTCATCCCAAAGTTCCATCGAATGGTCACATCATAGGCAAGCATCAGATTAATTTGATGGGGTCGATCATAAAACGCATTATACGATTGTCCGTTATTGATGTCCGCAAACTTTCGTTTTGCTCTTGAATAAGAATATCCTGCCAATCCGCGTAGGCGACCCTCATCTTTTTTCAATTGAAATTCCACGCCATACGCCTGAGCTGTTCCAAAGCGCAACTCTGCTTCCAATAAGGGATTGAGCAATGTTTCAGCATGCGATTCATAATCAATTTGATTGCCCATTTTCTTATAAAAGGTTTCAGCCGAAAATTTTGCGCCTAAGCGTGAAATGGTTTGATAGTAACCAAACGATACCTGATTGGACATTTGTGGTTTAATATTGATGCTGCTGGGCAACCAAACTTCAAGCGAAGTAAATGGGCTTACTGAATTTGAAATCAAATGTATGTTTTGAACATTTCGGGAAAGATTGGTTTTAAATGAAGATTTCTCACTTAACAAATACGTAAGCGTCAGTCGTGGTTCTGCATTCGCATATTTTTTATAATTCTCTCCTTTTCCAAAGTAAAGTGTGTCAACGGGGTTTCGGTTTTGATCATATACAAATTCAAAGGCTTCACCAGTGTTCGTCCAATTGGTAAGTCGAAGGCCGTAGTTTAATCCCCACTTTGGACTAAGCTTAATTTCATGATTGCCATACAAAACAAACTCAACTGAGTTTCGTATTGAAAGCGGATGAACAATGGACAAGACAGTATCTGATTTCAGATTACCTGGATTAAAACTATAACCATTGATGCCTGCCCCAAACGTAAATTCACTTTGAGGTTTGATGAAGTAAGTGAAATCTGTTTTTAAATTAATATTAGAGATATGTGAATTCCAGCGTGTATTGGTCGCTACATTCTCATACAAAAAGTAATCATAACCACTGGCTGCTAAGGTCGTATTTACAAACATGCGATCTGTAACCAAGTGGTTCCATCGGAACGCACCAGCCGTATTCGTCCAGGCAATGGCGTTGATTGTATTGAAATAACTATCGGCTCCGGTATATAACGAAAAGAAAATTTTATTCTTTGGATCGAGTTTAAAATTGACCTTACCGTTGAAATCGTAAAAGTTGAATTTGGTAATAGAATTATCACCACGTTGTGCTAACCACTTTAACCTGGAAATTCTTGTTGTTACCAGATAGGAACTCATATCTTTCTTAATGGGTCCTTCAAGGCCAAGTTTGGTGGAAATCAATCCAACATTTCCCCACGCTTGCATGTGTTGGTCATTCCCTTTTTTGGTTCGAATATCAAGCACCGAAGACAATCGCCCTCCAAGCGATGCCGGCATGTCGCCCTTGTAAAGCGTGATGTCATTAACAGCATCCGGTATGATGGTTGAAAAAAATCCCAGCAGATGGCTTGGATTATAAATCTGTGCATCGTCCATAAGGATCATATTCTGGTCACGGTTGCCACCTCGTACGGAATAAAAAGTAGATCCTTCTGAATGTAATTTTATTCCGGGCACTGACTCTAATGATTTCACCACGTCCATTTCCCCAAACAATGCTGGTCTTTCTTCAACAGTTTTAGGTCTGAGGTCAAGTGAGCTTGCTTGTATTTCTTTTCCCTCTTCATTGGAAGCCTCTACAATAATTTCTTTTAACAGGGGTGGCTCCTCGGCAAGGGCAATGTCTTGCGTTAATGAAGTATTGAGGGTAATACTTTTTGTCCATTGCTCATACCCAACAAAAGAGCAATCAATGGTATATATGCCTTTCGGGATGGTGATGGAATAAAATCCAAATGCATTGCAAACCACACCGGTTTGAAGCTCTTTGAGATAAAGCGTTGAGCCGATTAAAGCTTCACCTGTATTAATATCTTTCACAAAACCACTTAACGTAATAGTCTGAATTGCTTTCTCTGATTTTTTCTCAGGCTTTAAAACAATCTGATTTTCCACAAATGAATAAGCAAACCCGAATTGTTCAGACAGGTCTGTTAAAACAGAAGCAATTGTTTTGTTGATAGCCGAATAGTCTATCTTCTTGTCTACATCAATTTTTTTTGGATTGTAAGAGAATTGAATTCCACTTTCTTGTGAAATAATTTCCAAAAGTTCAGCAAGTGACAATTGACTGGCGCGTACGGTAATAATTGTCTCAGGCAATTTCTTCTGTGCCGGTGAATCCAGACAAATAAAATGAATCGCAATAGCAAGAAACCAAAAAGAAAATACCCTTGATCGTTTTGGAAACATTAACATCCGGCACTTAAAATTTCAACCTGATTGCCAGTTATCCTATACTCAAGATTAAGCGTAGTCTTAAGTACATTCAAAACAGATTCCAGAGATTGATGATCAAATGTAACCGTTACCACACATGATGCAGGAATGTTAGTTGGCAATGTTATATTGACTTGATAGGTTCTATTTAAAGTTTCAATGACGGATCGCAAATCATTTTCTGTAAAAACAAGTTTGCGGGTATTCCATGCGAGAAAATTAATGTCTGGGTTGGCGGCACTCTTTAAATCTTTAGCTGCTTTGGAATAAATTCCTTTTTGCCCCGCTTCAAGTTTTACTTCTTTGTTCTCCTCAGGAACAGAAAATTTTACAAGACCTGTCTGAACGGTAACTTCAATTTCTTTGCGATTATCATAACCCTGAACATTGAAGGAGGTTCCCAAAACTTCAATCTCTGCATTGCTTATACTAATTATAAAGGGTTTTTTAGTGTCACGCTCTATTTCAAAAAATGCTTCCCCTTTTAAATTCACCGTTCTATTCGTTTCGCCAAAAGACGAAGCATAGGATAATTCAGAATCTTTATTTAAAATAATTGTCGATCCATCAGGCAAAGTAACAGATTGCGTATTATCGGCTGTTTGAAATTTTACATCCGTGTTTCTGAAAACGAAATAATTGATCACAAATCCTGAAACAGCAACCAGTAGTAGGGTCGCTGCTATTCGCAACCAAGACCTCGCTTGATTTTCCCGAACAAGTGTCCGCACAGGTGCTTCTTTCTTTTCAATTGTACTTAAAAATTTCTCCCACTCCTGATTCACATTGACATCAATCTTCTGTTTGGTTTTGGTCAGGTGATTTGAACTCAATACAAATACTTTTTTCAGTTCATCGTAATATCTTTCATTCTCTGGAAGCTGCGCCAACCACGTAAGCAATTGCTTCTCCTCTTCAGCAGAAGTCTCGCCTGTTAAATGCCGTATGATCAATTCGTCTTGCATGGTATTCGGCTCATTGCCCAACTATCCTTAGTGTATAACACATCATAACTCGTTTACCCTTACGGGA
>JAYVBN010000608.1:0-3435 GCA_043750455.1 Bacteroidia bacterium
ATGCCGGGTTATGAGTGGCTGGGGACATTAGTTACCGTTGCTATCCTCGCGGGATTTTCTTCGGTGATACTTGTGATGTTGATGGGGCAGTCACGCGTATTTTACTCCATGTCCAAAGATGGTCTTGTGCCAAAAGTATTTTCTGAACTGCACCCTAAGTTTCGTACACCTTTCAAATCAAATGCACTCCTTTTAATTTTTGTTGGCCTCTTTGCAGGATTTGTTCCTGGAAGCATTGCTGGCGATTTAACAAGCTTTGGAACCTTGTTCGCCTTTGTACTGGTGTGCGCAGGCATATGGGTATTACGTGTTAAAAACCCTACTGCGGAGCGACCTTTTAAAACTCCGTTAGTTCCGTTGGTACCTATATTAGGAATGATTGTCTGTTCTGCCATGATATTTTCGTTGGGCAAAGACACGTTGATTTCAGCAATGATCTGGATGGTAGTCGGATTGTTTATCTACTTCCTGTACAGCAAGAAGAATAGTATTCTTAGAAAAGAGAATAAGCAGTAAAAAAAAGTAATCGGTGATCGGTAATCTGTCGAACAAAAGTTCTGATGATTACCGATCACTTTTTTTACCGATTACCACGCACATCAGATAATCTCATCAGTAATTGAAAGTGTGGTTCCTGTAAGTTGAGTCCTGTATCTTCTCAATGGCCTCCACGCCACTCCGCCTGAAGGATTTCCATCCGAAAAGTTAAAAGTCGATCCGCAGCAGGGATCAGTCAGGTACAATCCCGAGCTGTGAGTGTTTACAGTGGCGCAGGCATCGTTTGGATGAAAAGAGCAATTGCGTTCAAATGCATTGTAGGAAGTTGAATTTATGCGATAAAGAATAATTCCTCTAACTCCACCACTAATTTCTTTATATCCTCCGTCTGTACGCAAACTTGCGTATTCAGGAAAGCTAAGGTTAATAATAATTTCAGTAAAAGGAATATAAGGAATAGGGTCATCCGACAGATCGGGTTGGCAACCTACGAGCAATAAAAAATAAATCAAGCATTTAGTTTTTCGGATAATCATAAAATCCTTTTCCCGTTTTGCGGCCTAAGTGGCCTACAGCTACCTTTTGTTGCTGTATTTTATTGGGACGAAATTTCGCGTCCTTATTAAAGCCCTCGTACACTGAAATAGTAACAGCTAAATTGATATCGATTCCAATCAAGTCCATTAATTCAAAAGGCCCCATCTTAAAACCAGCCGAACGAAGAAGCTTATCAATAGATTCAAGATCGGCAACATTCTCTTCCAATAATTTCAATGATTCCAAATAGTAATGCCTGGCCACGCGGTTAACGATGAAACCTGGTGAATCTTTCGCCACTACTGAAATTTTTCCAAGTTTTTTTGAAAATTCCTTAAGCACGTTAATAAGTCTGGGTTCTGTTAAATCGCCCGAAACAATTTCAACCAATCTCATCATCTGTGCTGGATTGAAAAAATGTAACCCAATATAGTTGGTCGGATTTTCTAATACGGAAGCAATTTGTGTTATGGAAATGGAAGAAGTATTAGTAGCAAGAATTGCTTTACCTTCATTAATATTCTCTACTTCTTTAAATAGTTTTTGCTTGACGCCCAGTTCCTCTACAACAGCTTCAATGATTAAATCCGCTTTTATGTTAGTTAATTGTTCCACAAGTACAATTCGATTTTGAATCCGCTCTTTCTCAATCGCACTAAGTTTCCCTTTTTCAACCGCTACGCTCAAATTCTTAGTTATGGATCTTAATGCTTTTACAAGTGGCTCTTTATTGACATCAAAAAGCAATGTGGCGTAACCTGCTTGGGCACAGACTTGGGCAATTCCCTGTCCCATGGTGCCCGCTCCAATCACAGCTACAGTATGAATGTCTTTGAATTCCATTATTTTTCACCGCAAAGTCGCGGAAACGCAAAGGTTAAATTAAAAATTGCTAACAATGTATTTTGCTCCATAGCAAATCTCTCCATACTATTTCTTTGCGCCCTTGCGTCTTAGCGGTGAAAATCTTTTATCCTCTCGCAAACATACACGATCTGTTCCTCTGATAACTCAGGATAAATTGGTAAGGATAAAACTTCCTGAGATAATCCTAGAGCGATTGGAAAATCTTCCTTTGAATGCTTAAGGTGGGAATAAGCCGGTTCAAATGGTAAAGCTGTAGGATAATGAATCATAGTCTGGATGCCATGAGACTCCAGAAAAGACTTCAATTCATTTCTTCTCTTTGTTTTGATGACAAACAAATGGAAAGTGTGTTTGGTGTCAGGCCGGAGATGAGGAAGCACTATCTCTTTGACTTCTTTTAGTAAAGAATAATATAAAGATGCGTTTTGAATTCGCTGGTCAGTCCATTTTTTCAAATGCTTAAGCTTAACACTTAAAATGGCGGCCTGTAAGGAATCTAGTCGACTGTTGGTTCCTTCCATGAGGTGTTCATCCTTGCCCAATCCACCGTGATTTGCTAACCTCCGGATTTTTATTGCCAGAACAGAATCGGATGTAATAACGCAACCCGCATCGCCATAGGCACCAAGATTTTTAGTGGGGTAAAAGCTAAAAGCACTTGCCACTCCAAATTTTCCGACTAATTGATTCGACTCCTCAGTTAAATGAGCTTGTGAACAATCTTCAATCAGAAATAAATTATGCTTTTTACAAAATTCAGCAATCTCCTTCACGGGAGCTGCTTGTCCATACAAGTGAACTACGATAATAGCCTTCGTCTTGCTATTTATTTTTGATGAAATGCCTTCAGGTGTAATCAAATAATGGCCACCGTCCACATCTGTAAAAACAGGAGTAGCTCCTGTGAATGAAATTGTCTCTGCTGTGGATATCCAACTGTGTGCGGGAGTAATTACTTCATCTCCAATTCCTATACCTAATGCCTTGAGGATAAGAAAAAGGGCATCGGTACCATTGCCAACACCGATGCAATGATTGACATTATAAAATTCGCAAAATGATTTCTCGAATTTTGAAACGAAACTCCCTCCTACAAAAACGCTGTCTTCAAAAACTGCAGCCACAGCCTCATCCACTTCGGATTTAATGTTGAGGTACTGAGCTTTTAAATCAACGAATGGGACATTCATTAAATAATCTTTCTGTTAAAGAAGCTAGACGACTGCCTTGAATTGTTTCAGAAAGCGTATGTCGTTCTCAGAAAACAGGCGCAAATCATTTATGCCATAACGAAGCATTGTGATCCGTTCTATTCCCATGCCAAAAGCAAATCCTGTATATTCTTCCGGATCAATTCCACAATTGCGCAAGACGTTTGGATGAACCATACCCGAACCGGCAATCTCTACCCAGCCGGAATATTTACAAACATTACAGCCTTTGCTTCCACAGATAAAGCAAGAGACATCGATCTCTGCACTTGGTTCAGTAAATGGAAAGTATGATGGGCGCAATCTAATTTTAGTCTCCTTG
>JAYVBN010000609.1:0-5354 GCA_043750455.1 Bacteroidia bacterium
TGATCGGCAATTCAATCAAGTCGGACGTATTGCCTGTGCTAAACATTAGTGGTCATGGATATCATGTTCCTTATCATACTACCTGGGCACATGAAAAAGTTGACATCCAACTGGATCATCCTAATTTCAGGCAACTAACTACCATCAAAGATTTATTGAACCTTATCTAACAATGCAATACAACATCGCGATGGTTATACAAATCTTGATATCGCAACACGATGTCGGCAAAACCTCTGTACTTTTAGTACTTCAAAACTAAACAATTGAAGAGGGAAGCACTTCTTATCTGGCTACTGTTAATACCTCAATTACTGTTCTCGCAAATAACGGTAACGGGAATTGTAAAAGATGAGGATTCTGGAGAAACCCTTCCTTTTGCTAATGTTGCAGTTAAAGGATCACGTAGTGGAAGTGCAACAAACCTTGATGGTCATTTCACCTTGCTTACCGTACCCACAGACACCAGCACTCTGGTGATAAGTTATGTAGGGTATGAAATAAAAAAGGTGAGATTATCAAAAGCAATGTTAGCCGGTAAGATTATCGTTACGCTGAAGGCCACATCCGCTGCTTTGCAAGAGGTGGTAATTACAGATAAGGCAAATAAATTTCTAAATGTCACTTCAGGTGTAAGCCATGCCACGATGGCAACTAAACAGCTTTCGCTTTTACCAAGTATCGGAGAGGTCGACATTTTTCGCTCTTTACAATTACTGCCAGGCGTGAGCGGAACAAACGAAAACTCGTCTGGACTTTTTGTTCGGGGCGGAACACCCGATCAAAATCTGGTGTTGCTTGATGGCATAACTGTTTATAAAGTAGATCATTTTTTTGGATTCTTCTCGGCCTTCAACGCCAATGCAATTAAAGATGTACAGTTATATAAAGGAGCATTTCCTGCCAAGTATGGTGGACGCATTTCCAGTGTAGTTGACCTTACCGGCAAAACCGGAAGCTTTGACAAAACAAGAGGAGAATTTGGCATGAACCTGATCAGTGCAAATGCAGTGTTGGAAGTTCCGATCTCTCCGAAATTATCGTTTCTTTTTGCAGGCAGAAGATCCTATACCGATGTCTTACAAAGTGGGGTATACAAAAAAATCACCGGCAACCTTTTAAACGAAGAACCCTTCCCTGGCTTACCTAATCTGGTAAACACTAAAGTAAATGTAGTAGAGCCCACATTTTATTTCTATGACTGGAATAGTAAAATAACGTATAAGCCAAATGATAAAGATTTGTTTACTGTCAGTTTCTATCAGGGCAAAGATTTTTTAGATAAGTCGCGAAATTTTACCAGAACCATTGAGCGCCAAGTCGGCAATCCGATTTTAATCTTTGGCAAAATCAATGAATACACAAACTGGGGTAATAAAGGTGTATCAGGGAAATGGTCGCGGCAGTGGAATCCAAAATTTTATAGTCACGTACTCTTAGCCGCCTCAGAATATTTCAGTAAGTATGACAGGAAAGGTTATCTGGACATAACCATTCCCGCACTGGACTCTACTCTTCTTTCTGGACAACAGTTTACCTATGAGGATAACAAGGTGAGCGATTTGTCTGCTCGAATAGACAATGAATTGTTGTTATCGTCCAAACATAAAATTGATTTTGGATTTTCATTTACGCAATCAGGTGTTAATTACGAAAACATCAGAAACGATACGTTACTGATATTGGAAAAGAAACAAAACACAAATTACACCGCTATTTATGTTTCAGATACGTGGCAGCCTCATTCTAAAATTTCCCTTTCGGGAGGCATCAGAGCAACATACTATCAACTGACAGATGACTATCTCTATTCGCCACGGCTATCAGCTAGTTTCAAAATCACAGATCAACTAAAAATCAAAGGCGCCTTTGGCAGGCACTTTCAATTTGTTAACCAGATTACGAATGAAAATATCACCGGAGGATCACGGGATTTCTGGCTGTTGGCCGATGGCGAACAAGTGGAGGTTAGTTCGGCTATGCATTACATCGGGGGCCTTAGCTATGAAAACAACGGATGGCTTTTCGATACAGAGAGTTACTATAAGGACTTGAAGGGGCTATCCGAATTTTCATTGCGGTTTAGAACAGGTTCAGCTATTGAACTCAACCAGTTATTTTTTAAAGGCACCGGCATCGCTAAAGGGATTGAATTTTTAACACAAAAAAAATCCGGAGATTATACAGGTTGGGTATCCTATACGCTGGGCTGTGTTACTTACTACTTTCCTGAAATTAATAATGGGCAAAAGTTTCCAGCTCTACACGATCAGCGCCATGAATTTAAAATGGTACACAGCTACCAAATTGCTGAATGGAATTTTGCGGCCACATTTGTATATGGCTCTGGCAAACCATTTTCAGAACCGGCAGGAAAGTATTCGCTGGAATTGTTAGATGGTAAGGAGCTGAATTACATCAGCGTGGGGCCGAAGAACGGATCGCGTTTGCCTCCTTACCATCGACTGGATATTTCGGTTCACCATTTCTTTCCGCTAGGTAAAACAATGAAAGGGGATTTAGGTTTGTCAGTATTCAATCTGTACAATCATGTAAATATTTGGTACAAAGAATATGACTTTAGCCAAAACCCTGTGCTGGTAACGGAAGTGAGGTATTTAGCTATAACACCAAATGTATCATTGTCGATTAAATTTTAATAGATGAAGAAATTACCTTTTCTATTTGTAATGTTGGTGACTTGTTTTGGGTGCGATGAAGAACCACTTCAAGGCGAAAACTATGTTGTGGAAGCTTATCTATATGCCGGAGAAAAGGTAGAAAGAATAAAAATAAAAGCAGTGGAAAGTATAGATGTAGAGGAAACTAATGACATCATACTTACCGATGCCCAGGTAAAACTAAAGAAGAATAATTTATCTTATCAACTGCTTTTTGATAAGACAAAGGAAAGCTACTACTACAGCGGATCTGATTTAGAAGTAAAAGTCAATGATACCTTTGAACTGGAAGTAATTGTTGGAAATCGAATCTCTAATGCAACGACAATCGTACCTAAAGCCACTAAAGGCATCAAGATTTCGGGTAACCAAATTATTATTCCTCCTATTTCAATACGTCTTGGCATTGTAGAAGAATTGACAAAGTTGTTTAACAATGCGAGATTAACTGTTGGCTGGAACAATTCAGATGATCAGCTACATTTTATCGTTATTGAAAATGTAGTGACAGGAGATCCTATATTTCCACCAAACTTTCCAATACCTGATGCTACGCTCCAATTGATTCGAAGCTTCAGTTATATTTCAGCTCCTACCAAGAACACCAATTTTCAAATTCCAGGTCTTAGCCTGGAAACGTACGGCACCTATCGGGCAAAAGTGTACCGGGTAAATGAAGAGTATGCTGATTTGTATAATAATCAAGTACAAGATTCACGTGATCTTAACGCACCTCCATCCAATATCAAAAATGCGCTGGGCATATTTTCTGCCTTCGCAAGCGATAGCGTCTTTTTTGAAGTTGTGAAACAGTAGGAACACTTTCTTCTTACCATCCCACCATCGAACAAAGCTGTGCGCTTATGAACAAATCAGTAATATCTCCAAAAGGCTAAATTGCGATTAACCGTTGTTATACTTGTTTTTTCGCTCCCTAACGCATGGTTCGAAATTGATTGAGAAGAGGAATGGTCTTTGCAACAATGCATTTCCCGATAGTCATAATTAAATAAACTTCGCTGCCATGCTCCAGAATTACATCAAAGTTGCGCTCCGCTCCATCTTTCGCAACAAGCTTACTGCCTTCATTAATATTGCTGGATTAGCATTAGCCATGATGTGCTCCATTTTGATTTATCTGTTTGTCACAGATGAATTGAATTACGATCAATATAACACCAAAGCGGATCGTACTTATCGCGTTACTCGGGCATTTTTAAATCAAGATGGTGTTGCCAATCTGCACCTCGCTAATGTAGCACCACCTATCGGGCCATTGATCAAAAATGACTTTGGTGAAGTGGAAGCAATGGCACGCACCGTCAGCTTCGGACTGGTAATTGGCCAGGAAGAAAACGGAGAGCTCATCAAAAACTTTACTGAAGATTTTCTCTTTTTAGTAGAGCCTGATATTTTCAAAATCTTTGACATTAAAATCAAAGCAGGTGATCCTGAAAAAGCATTACTGCGCCCCTTCACCGTTATGCTATCAGAAAAAACGGCTCGCAAATTTTTTGCGGATGGAAATGCTTTAGGAAAACGCCTCCGCGCCAACAATCAATTCGACTTAGAGGTGACTGGCGTGTATGAAGATTTCCCAAAACAAGCGCATTGGCACCCGGAGTATATGGTTTCGTTTAGCACCCTTGAAAACGACAACATCTATGGCAGAAAAGCCTTGGAGACTAACTGGGGTAACAATATGTTTGGCACCTATCTACTCTTAGAGGAAGGTACCGATCCTAAAAAAATTGAAGTAGCCTTTCCTGATTTTCTTAATAAGCATTATGGAACTTTTGCCAAAGCAAACTTTGGTGTTCCTCCTACCTTTGTTGCTTCAAGAACAACTGAACTTTCGTTGCAAAAATTAACTGATATTCACCTTCGATCGCATCTCGATGATGAACTTGAAGTAAACGGCAACATCAACAATGTTTATATGATGGCAGTTATTGGGATGTTCATTGTGCTGATTGCTTGTTTCAATTTTATCAACCTCTCCACCGCGCGGGCAACGAAGCGTGCCAAAGAGGTAGGCATGAGAAAAGTAGTGGGCGCTTTCAAAAATCAATTGATCATTCAATATCTAAGCGAATCAGTCCTGATTGCGCTCCTTGCCCTAATATTTGGGCTTGGCCTTTCCTCAATTTCCATAGATTGGCTGAATGCCTTTACCGGAAAGGATTTAATAATAAGCCTGGTGGATAACTGGATCTTGTTTTTTGGCCTGGTCTGCTTTGCACTTGTTGTTGGTATGTTGGCAGGAATTTATCCTGCTTTAGTGCTTTCGAGTTTTAAACCTGCGCTTGTATTAAAAGGCCAACAAGGATCTGCAAAAGGCAAAGGCTTACTTCGCAAGTCGTTAGTGGTGGCACAGTTTTCTATCTCTATTGTTCTCTTGATTGCAACAGCCATTACCTTTCAGCAATTGGGATATTTGAACAATCGCAATTTGGGTTACAACAAAGATCAGGTTGTAACGCTTCCTTACTATGATGAATTATCGGACTCTTATGAATCATTTTACAATGAGTTGGTAAAGTTTTCTGGTATAAAAACGCTAAGCCGTTCTTCCCGAATTCCCACGGGCAGGCTTCTTGATAGCCAGGGTCCTCCTCTGATCATGAAAGGCGACAGTTTGGTTAACTCAACTGTTACCACTAAAAATGTAAG
>JAYVBN010000610.1:0-2050 GCA_043750455.1 Bacteroidia bacterium
TTCATGGGTACAACTTGAGATGTTTTTGACTAATTTTGATTGAAAATTGGAAACTTTTAACGGCTTCCGAAAGTTTTGAGATCGAAATGACAAAAATCATGACCGAAACAGCCAGTGATATACATGTAGAGGCTGCGCGAATACAGCAACAAATCAAGGATTACCTTGGATTGCGCACCAGCGACCTTATTTTTGAATTTGGTTCAATGGACGGAAAAACGAAACTTGATCTAATCACTATCAATCCTCGCCATAGCCAGTCTTTTCTTTTTCATTCCGAAACTGGATCAGACAAAGTGGACACTCTTCACAAAATGTGGGCTTATGTACAAAACTTTAAAGAGAAGGAAAATTCGTACACGATACAGTGGGTAACCAAAAGTGCCAGTGAGTTGCATACGTCCTATTTTCGCGCTAGCAATATTTTAGATGCATTAGAGAAATTATATTATGGAAGAGACAGGAACACAATTACTGTTTTTAGTGTTGTGCTGAATCCGGTGTCTTAAATTCAAAATTATGATCAACGTAACTGATAAAGCCAAAGAAAGAATAAGTACGCTTCTTACAGAAGAGGGACGTACTGTTAACCATAACATCCGCGTATCTGTAAAAGGAGGCGGCTGCTCGGGTTTGATGTATGACCTTGACTTTGATGATAAAATAAATCCTGCCGATCAGGTTTTTGAGGACAAGGGTGTTAAAATTTTAGTGGATAAAAAGAGCTTGCTATATCTATTAGGTACAACACTCGATTTTTCGGATGGACTTAATGGCAAAGGATTTCAATTTATTAACCCAAATGCTTCACGCACATGCGGATGTGGGGAAAGTTTTTCAGTTTGAAAAAGAATTTCACATTACAAATAAAATTACCAATAGGGGTCGTAATGACCCTTCTTTGTTTTTCTGCATCTGCGCAGTCCTCAGCTAACCTTTATTGGGTTCGATATTTCAATCAACTTCACTTCAACTCTAAATGGAGCTGGCAAAACGAAATTGACGAGCGAAGATCCATCCAACCCGATCATCAGCGCCAATTTATCATGCACTCATATGCCAATTTCAGACCGAATCCAAAAACTGATTTTGCTACAGGCATCACTGGCTCGTGGGTGACCAACACAAAAAATCTTACCGTGCCGGAATTACGTTTTTTTCAATCAGTAACTTCGAACATCGTCACAATAGGTAAGGTCGATCTGCATTTTCGTTTTCGGTTGGAAGAACGATTTTTTCACAACACCGATGCGGAGAAGTTAAATTTAATGGATGGCTATCATTTTAAATTTCGAACACGATATAGAATTCAATTTCAAAAGATTCTGGATACAGATAAGAAATGGTCAGCGCGGCTTTCTGACGAAATCATGTATCACACGGAGTCAGGTGACTTATGGAGATTTGATCAGAACCGTATTTATTTTGGTGTAGAACGAAAACTTACAAAGCAGCTAAGTCTGGAGATAGGATATCTGCTGTTGCATGCACTTTCGAATGATAAGATTGTTTACTCCAATAATCTTAGAACTACACTTTATCATAGAATTAGCCTATAACTGCAATACACTTCAACTCAATGGCAATCGGAGTGGGCAAAGCATTCACTTCAACAGTTGTGCGGCAAGGCTGGTTCTCTTTAAAGTACTCAGCGTAAATTTTATTAAAGACAGGAAAATCTTTTTTCATGTCAGTGAGAAAGACTGTTACGTCTACCAGATTCTCCCACCGCGAACCAGAAGCTTCAAGAATCAACTTTACATTTTGAAAAACAGAGTGGCATTGCTGTTCCATATCATAAGCAATGATATTTCCCTTTTCATCTAGTGTAACACCTGGAATTTCTTTTGAACCTCTCTTGCGCGGACCAACACCAGAAAGGAAAAGCAAGTTGCCGACCTTGCGCGCATGGGGATAAGCACCGACTGGTTCTGGTGCCTGTGAGGAATTGAACTGTTCATTCATTCTTGACTCCAATTGAAGTTTAACTTTTTAATTGACAGTTGACAATGAGCAATTGACAATTTATGTTGAGAAGGTGAATTCGCTT
>JAYVBN010000611.1:0-5728 GCA_043750455.1 Bacteroidia bacterium
CGGCCTGGTCCTCTGTTCGGTTTAATTTCACCTGTAGAAAAAGAAGGGAAGTTGTAATGAAGAATGAATTTATTTGAGCCGGAGAACATCGCTCCATCAATCATCTGTTCATCTAATTTTGTTCCTAAGGTTACTGTACTCAAAGACTGCGTTTCACCGCGTGTAAAAATTGCAGAACCATGAGCGGCAGGAAGATAATCTACCTCTGACCAAATGGGGCGAATTTCATTTGGCTTCCGTCCATCCAATCTCACTTTCGCATTAAGCACCAGATCGCGACAAGCTTTTTTATTGATGTCCTTGTAATACTTTTTTACCAGGTCCTTGTTCACGGTGGTATCTGCTGGCAATGAGGTTATGTACTCTTCCAGTATTTTCCCGAAGTTCTCAGATCTTACTTTCTTATTGGCATTTTGCTGAAAGGCAACCGCATACACTTTATCATAAAGAAGTTTATGTAGCTCTACTTTAAAAGCCTCATCTTTTACTTCGTGATTATACGTACGCTTTTGTGTTTTACCTGTCGCTTCGGTAAGTTCTAACTGAACCTTGCACTGGTCTTTTATAGCCGCATGTGCAAGCTTCAATGCTTCCAGCATATCTTCTTCACTTACCTCCTTTGATTCGCCCTCTACCATCAGAATATTTTCAATGGAAGCAGCCACAATTAAATCTAAATCAGCCTTATTTTTTTGCTCTAAGGTTGGATTGATAATGTACTGACCATCAACGCGTGCAACCCGCACCTCTGAAATCGGACCTTGAAATGGAATATCGGAAACAGAAAGAGCGGCTGAAGCCGCAAACGCTGCCAGCGAATCTGGTAATGCATTCTCATCGCCTGAGATCATTTGAATACTGATCTGGGTTTCCGCGTGATAATCATCCGGAAACAATGGACGAACAGCCCTATCCACTAACCGGCTGATCAGGATTTCATAATCCGAGAGACGACCTTCGCGTCTTAAAAAGCCCCCTGGGATTTTACCCATTGAACCAAATTTTTCCTGGTAGTCAACAGACATTGGAAGAAAGTCAGTTCCTTCTTTATGGGTTTGGTTGGCAACAACGGTAGCCAAGAGCATTGTATTTCCCATACGCAATACCACTGCACCATCAGCCTGACGAGCAAGTTTGCCTGTTTCTATTGTAATCTCCCGACCATCCGGAAGTTTGCATGTTTTTGTAACGATTTTCGAACTCATAATAAATGAAATTTTAGAGCCTCAGGAACCCAAGGCGATAGGTAGATAAACGAAAAGGGAATCCTAAATGTGGATTCCCTTCCGTTTGAATTTATTTTCTTAAGTTAAGATCTGCCAGAACCGACCTGTATCTGTCAATGTTATTCTTTTGCAGGTAGTTAAGAAGTTTTTTACGCTTACCTACCAGTCTAAGTAACCCTTGTTGAGTGGAGAAGTCCTTCTTCATACCCTTTAGGTGATCCGTCAAATGGCTGATCCTGTGCGTAAACAACGCAATTTGGGACTCAGGTGACCCTGTATCGGTCTTTGTCTTTGCAAAACCGTGCTTGCTGAACAACTCTTGCTTGCTTTCTTGATTCAAATACATCGCTAAAAAATTTGTCTTTTTTCTTTATTTAAACCGCAAAAGTATAGCGGTATTGTCTAAAAAACAAGCTTTACACTGTTTTTGGTTTCATTAGATTATGTGTGATTAGCCACGTTTTGGCCTTATCCCACATCACGTTATAAGAATCGGCATCAAAAAGGCGAGCATCTACTTTAGCTTGTCTCATCAGAATGAGGCCAATCAACAACAATATAGCATCTCCTGCCCAAACCCCTAAGGGCACCGGAATAAGGTTTACTCTAGCCCATTTTTCTCCCATCATGGTAAGAATGTAAAACAGAATGAAGAAGAAGATGGAAACCAAAACCGGTACGCCAAGCCCCCCTTTTTTTATGATGGCACCCAAAGGGGCACCGATTAAGAACATGGCAATGCACGCAAAAGAACTGGAAAATATCTTGTGCCATTGAATTTCAAATACCCTGAACTCCTCATCTTGAAGTGCTATCTGTGAATTAAAATTGGTGAGTTGACTTTTGATCATCCTGGCTTGTACAAGGGCCGTTGTATACTCAGTTTCGTTTGGGCTAGAAACAAATAAACTATCAGATAAATGGCGGATTTTCTTTACGAGAGCCGTATCAGCTTTTGGCTGGGGACTTTTTGATGTTACAAAGGTACTCATAGGACGACTAAGGGTAATCACTTGAGACTTCGCTATTGAGTCTCGTCTGTCTTTAATCTTTTGCAACTCAATCGGTAATGCAATTGTATCTGTCTTTTGGTGAAAGCGCCATAAATTGTCGCATACATTATAAACACCAAGTTGCTGTTCATAAATTTGTTGTTGGACAGAGTCCATATCAAATTTAAGCTCCGATACATTACGCATAATTCGATTTCCTTCAAACCACTTTTTATCTGTACGCATCATACCAAAAGAGGAAAGGTCAAAGATTACCTGCGTTTTCTCAAACTTCGTTTTGCTAAGAGTTTCCTTTGTGGGGTCGGCTCCTGACATATCTTTCTCAACCGATGAGCCTTCGTTGTAGTTGTATCCATTAAACAACTCCAACTTAAGATATTGTTCATTAAGTATGGTCGACATTTTTCCGGAGTCTGCAATCGTCACTTCTTTGTTCCCTGACTTACCTCGGTGATCGTATATAATTACTCCCTTTAACGTTTTTCCATCAGGAAACTTCTTGTTTACCTTAATACTTATATCGGGGATAGAACTTATGAAGGCTCCTTCGCGTAAGTCCAGAGCCGGCTTTTTTTGCTTGATGTCGTATAGCAAGCTATACGCTTCCAGTGCTGCCTTTGGAACAAGGTAATTATTAATGCAAAATGCAATTACCGTCAGCACCAAAACAAATGCAAAAATCGGAAACAAGCTTCGAACAAGAGAAATGCCCAAACTTTTGATAGCGGTTATTTCAAAATGCTCGCCCAAATTTCCAAACGTGATTAAAGAAGATAGTAATACACCTAACGGCAGCGCAACCGGGGACATGAAGATTGCAAAATAAAATAGAAGAGAACCTACAACATCCCAGCCCAGGTCTTTCCCAATAATATCATCGAAATACTTGAGCATGTGTTGGGTAAGCAAAATAAAAACTACCACGAGAAATGTAAGTATGAAGGGCCCAAGGAAGGTGGAAAGAATAAGTTTATCGATTTTCTTCATGCGCAGTGACCGCAAATTAATCAAAAATAAGGCCACACTTCGGTGGATAAAATTTGATAGCTGTAAATGAAGTGTTAAAAAGGGTGATGATCGGAGTCACCCTGAATGAAGTATGTAGCGAGTCCGCCAGCTGGCGGAGAACCCGTGTCCGTCAATATAGACGGATATAATCCTATTCTGATACAACTACCAGCTTAACAGTGTAGCGAGAACGGGAGTTGAACCCGTGACCTCAGGGTTATGAATCCTGTGCTCTAACCAACTGAGCTACCTCGCCATTTCATAATTGGGAGCGCAAACTTACAAACTTTTCAGATTTCAATCACTTTAAAAGAATAATTTGTCCTTCATTGAAAAATGCTTTACCTTATAATCGAATCATAAGTCAAGAAAATTATCCATGACCAAAAAGAAACTTTTTACCGCAGACTTTGAAATTCACGCTTCCGTAAAAATGCTTTACCCCTATATCCAATCAGCAAGTGGTCTTGCCGAGTGGTTCGCTGATGATGTTTCAATCAGCCCCGAGAAGGTCTTTACTTTTGTGTGGGATCACGAGTCACACAAAGCTGTTATGTCTTCTCATCGCATTAATCATTTTACCAAATTCGAATATATTCCAGAGTCAAAGGAAGATGAAAAAGATCCCTCCTATTTTGAAATACGCATTGAAGTAAATGAAATTACCCAAACCACCTTTTTAAAGATTTCTGATTACTCAGACTTCGATGACATGGATGAACTACACGACCTGTGGAAAGGATTGGTTGAAAACCTGAAGACAGTTGTCGGGGGTTGACTCATATCCTTAATTCTATCTCTTTCACACAAATTGCCTTACTGAGAATCAAAATTCAAGATTCAAAATCCTGACTATATAATTTTGAGTTTAGAATGCAGGAATCTTATCGTTTTATGTTGATGAGAGATACTATTTAGA
This sequence comes from Bacteroidia bacterium, assembly GCA_043750455.1. GTDB lineage: Bacteria > Bacteroidota > Bacteroidia > Cytophagales > Cyclobacteriaceae > ELB16-189. The sequence continues at coordinate 4,167 of JAYVBN010000611.1, forward strand.
ATTATATTCGCCAAAAAAAATCACATGCTTTCCAAACACAACCCTGCAGAAACCAAATCCTGGCAAAGGCTAACCATGCATTATCTTTCCATGCAGGCCGTTCACCTAAATGAGCTATTTCAGGAAGACCCTAATCGATTTGAAAGTTTCCATATCCGGTTTGAGGATATTTTAATTGACTATTCAAAAAATATCATCACAGAAGAAACTCTTCAGTTGCTGAAATCACTAACAGAAGAATGCGAATTAAAAGAGGCCATTCAATCCATGTTCAATGGTGAACGGATAAATGAAACCGAAAACCGTAGTGTACTTCATTATGCCCTGCGCAACAGATCCAACAAACCAGTCTTGGCAGATGGCCAGAACGTGATGCCCGAAGTGAATAAGGTGCTGGATCAAATGAAGAAATTCTCGCACGACCTTTTAAGCGGCAATTGGAAAGGTCACTCTGGTAAAGCGATAACAGATATTGTTAACATTGGCATTGGGGGTTCAGATCTGGGACCCTACATGGTAACAGAAGCACTTAAGCCTTATCACAAAAATATAAAGCCACATTTTGTATCTAATGTGGACGGCACACACATGGCTGAGACACTCAAACATTTAAATCCAGAGACTACCCTTTTTATCATCGCATCCAAAACATTTACTACTCAGGAGACGATGACGAATGCTGAATCGGCAAAGAGATGGTTCCTTGAAAAAACGAATGGTAAAGGAGATGTAGCCCGACATTTCGTAGCTGTATCAACCAATGCCAAAGCAGTCACAGAGTTTGGCATTGCGCCTGAGAATATGTTTGTATTTTGGGATTGGGTTGGTGGCCGTTATTCCTTGTGGTCGTCCATCGGATTATCAATAGCCTGCACAATTGGGTTTGATCCTTTCGTTGAATTGCTTGAAGGCGCTCATGCCATGGACAATCATTTTAAGGGTGAACCTTTTGAGAAAAATATTCCTGTGCTTTTGGCCATGCTTGGTATTTGGTATGGCAATTTCTTTGATGCTGCCTCCGAAGCTATTCTTCCCTACGATCAATACATGCATCGATTCGCAGCCTACTTTCAACAAGGCAACATGGAAAGCAATGGGAAATCAGTTGACAGAAGTGGTAATCCAGTATTGTATCAAACCGGACCTGTTATCTGGGGCGAACCCGGGACAAATGGTCAGCATGCTTTTTATCAATTAATTCATCAAGGCACCCGGATGATCCCGTGTGATTTTATTGCTCCTGCTATTAGCCAGAATCAAATAGGTGATCATCATCAAAAATTACTTTCAAATTATTTTGCTCAGACAGAAGCATTGATGACGGGCAAATCTGAAGACGAAGTGGTCGAAGAATTGACAAAGGCCGGGATGACCAAAGAACAAATTGAACTGCACAAATCCTTTCGGGTATTTGCAGGCAACAAACCAACCAATTCCATACTTTTTAAAATGCTTACGCCCCGAACACTGGGAACTCTCATAGCTATGTATGAGCACAAAATTTTTGTTCAGGGAGTGATTTGGAATGTCTATAGCTTTGATCAATGGGGTGTTGAACTGGG
>JAYVBN010000612.1:0-3978 GCA_043750455.1 Bacteroidia bacterium
TGAAAAGATCAGAAACATCGCGATTATCGCACACGTTGACCACGGCAAAACTACCCTGGTAGACAAGCTTTTACATGCAGGCCACCTTTTTAAAGACCATGAGCACCCAGGTGAATTGATCATGGATAGCAATGATTTGGAGCGCGAGCGCGGGATTACGATTTTGGCCAAAAACGTGGCCGTTCGTTATAAAGACTATAAGATTAACATTATTGATACCCCCGGTCACAGTGATTTTGGAGGTGAAGTGGAGCGCGTTCTCAACATGGCTGATGGTTGTTTATTATTAGTAGATGCCTTTGAAGGCCCCATGCCTCAAACTCGTTTTGTATTGCAAAAAGCTTTACAATTAGGCCTGAAGCCAATTGTGGTAATTAATAAAGTGGACAAGAAAAACTGTACGCCAGATGAAGTACATGAAGCAGTTTTTGAACTGATGTATTCATTGGATGCTACAGAAGAACAATTGAATTTTCCTTCGTTCTATGGTTCTGCCAAGCAAGGTTGGATGAGTTCGGATTGGAAAGTACCGACTACAGATATTACTGTACTAATTGAAGGTGTGATTGAGCATATACCAGTACCAAAAGTAGATGTGGGGCTAACTCAAATGATGATCACATCTTTGGAGTACTCGTCTTACATCGGTCGGGTGGCGATAGGTCGTGTTCAGCGTGGTACGGTGAAAACTGGTCAGCAAATTGTATTAGTGAAGCGCGATGGAAAAGTTGCGAAGACGCGCATTAAGGAAGTTTACATATTTGAAGGATTCGACAAAAAGAAAGTAGAAGAAGTAAGGGCAGGGGAGATTTGTGCTCTTGTAGGATTAGAAGGTTTTGAAATTGGCGATACAGTTGCCGATCCGGAAAAACCGGAAGCATTAACGCCAATCTCTATTGATGAGCCAACGATGAGTATGCTCTTCACGATTAACAACTCACCTTTCTATGCGAAAGAAGGAAAGTTGGTTACATCGCGTCACATCAAAGACCGCTTAGAAAAAGAATTAGAAAAGAACCTTGCACTTAAGTTAGGTGATACAGGATCAGCAGATAGTTTCATGGTCTATGGCCGTGGTGTACTTCACTTGTCTGTGTTGATTGAAACCATGCGCAGGGAAGGTTATGAGCTTCAAATCGGTCAGCCTCAGGTTATCTTCCGCGAGATTAATGGTGTTAAGTCTGAGCCGATGGAAGAACTTACCATTGACTTACCAGAAGTAGTTGCCGGAAAGGCGATCGAGACGGTTTCGATGCGTAAAGGTGAGATGTTGAACATGGAACCCAAAGGCGATCGTATGATTTTGAAGTTTATGATTCCTTCAAGAGGCATCATGGGCTTGCGGAATTACTTATTGAACGTAACTGCAGGTGAAGCGGTAGTAACCCACCGCTTTAAAGAGTATCAGCCTTATAAAGGGGAAATACCAGGACGTATCAATGGGTCTTTGATTGTAATGGAAATGGGCGAAGCTATTCCTTATAGCTTGCACAATCTTCAAGACCGTGGAAAATTCTTCATCAATCCGGGAGAATCTGTTTACGAAGGACAGGTAATTGGCGAGCACAGTCGCAGTGGTGATCTGGTAATTAACGTTACTAAAACCAAAAAACTTACCAACATGCGCGCTTCGGGTTCTGATGAGAAAATGAAAATTGCTCCTCCATTGAAGCATACATTGGAAGAAGCGTTGGAATACATTCAGGCCGATGAGTATGTTGAGGTTACTCCAAAATCGATTCGTTTAAGAAAAATTTACCTAAACGAGAACGAACGGAAGCGCTACAGCAGGTAAGTTAGTGCATATCGTTTTCAACAAACCTGTGAGTTGATGCGTAAAGTTTTTTTCGGTATTGTTTTTTTTGTCTTTTGTTCCAACGTAGTGTGGGCACAAAATCCAAAGTTGAAGGCTTTGGAAGTAGAAGCTGATACACTTCTAAACAGGCAAGACTTTCAGGGCGCTCTAAAACTCTACACAAAAATCATCAATGGCTCCAAGCCGAAAAATCAACCCGTTGAGACTCTTTATAAAAGAGCAATCTGCTATTACAGTCTTGGAGAGTTTGAGACCGCTTTAAAAGATCTCAACATTTTCATTCCTTCTTTTCCGGAGTCATCACAAGCTCGTCTATTGCGGGCGTTTGTCTATCGTGAAATGGGTGACTCCGAACATCAGTTGATTGATTTGGAAGAAGTAATGAATAGTCGCCCTGGTGATCCTGGACTTCTGAAATGGAGAGCAACTCTATATATTGACAAGGGGGAATACCTGCTTGGTAAGCAAGATATTCTTGACGTATTGAAGTATCAACCTGATCCGGAAGCGCAAACGTATCTGGGTTTAGCCTACTACAATCTCAATCAGCCGGATAGCGCATTGATGTCTTTGAATAAAGCCATCGAACTCGATGTTAATTATTTACCAGCCTATTTTTATGCGGGTTCCTTCTGTCTTCAGGAAGGAGAATATGATCTTTCGTTAAAATACATCAACCTGGTTCTTCGGCTCGATCCAAAAAATCCGACTGCATTATTTTATAAAGGTGTAGCCCTGGTTGAAAAAAAGAATATTGACGCAGGCTGTAGCTGTCTAAACAAAGCCTTTTACCTTGGCAATGATGATGCAGGCGATTATTTAAAGGAATACTGCTATAAGGTGGAGGACTAATGCTGGATGCCGGATCCTTGATGCTGGTTTCTAATCTAGCTCTAATCTCCAGTATCAAGAATCCAGAATCTAGCATCATTATTCCTTGCACTATGACCAGATCAGGTTATTTTTGCACATGCCTGCGTGCCGAAATGCCGCACTACGGCATGCAGGCATGGCAGAACAAATTCTAATTCTTGATTTCGGATCTCAGTACACACAGTTGATTGCCCGCAGGGTGAGAGAATTAAATGTGTATTGTGAAATTCACCCATTTAATAAAATTCCATCGCTTAGCGGCATTAAAGGAGTTATCCTTTCTGGAAGCCCGTGTTCTGTTAGAGATGCGGGTTCACCTGATGTAGACCTGGCAATTTTTGGGAAAATTCCGGTGTTAGGAGTTTGTTATGGTGCTCAGTTGATTGCACATAAAAGTGGTGGTTCTGTTTTGCCTTCTCAGATGAGAGAGTATGGCAGAGCAAAACTCACTACAGTTGATCACCATAATGAACTGCTAAAGGAAATCTCTCTGGATTCACAGGTATGGATGTCTCATGCCGATACCATTGCCTCTATTCCCGAAAGATTTGAAATCATAGCCAGCACTTTATCAGTGAAGATTGCTGCTTTTAAATTGAAAGGAGCGCCACTTTACGGAATACAGTTCCATCCTGAAGTAACTCATACGACTGAAGGAAAAAATTTATTGAGAAATTTTGTGGTACATATTTGCGGATGTGCTCAGGATTGGACTCCTGATCAGTTCGTAGAAAGTACCATTGATGGCCTAAAGAAAAAATTAGGTAATGATAAAGTAGTGATGGCATTATCGGGTGGTGTTGATTCAACTGTGGCCGCCATGCTCATTCACAACGCCATTGGAAAAAACCTGTATTGTATTTTTGTGGATAATGGATTGCTACGCAAAAATGAATTTGAGCAAGTACTCACTTCCTATAAGGGAATGGGGTTGAATATTAAAGGAGTTGATTCAAAAAATAAATTTTATGCTTCACTGAATGGACTTTCTGAACCAGAAGCTAAGCGCAAAGCAATTGGAAAAACTTTTATTGATGTCTTCGATGAAGAATCTCACATGCTTAGTGATGTCAAATGGTTGGGTCAAGGAACAATCTATCCAGATGTTATTGAATCAGTTTCGGTGAAGGGTCCGTCTGCTACTATTAAATCGCATCACAATGTTGGTGGTTTACCCGATAAGATGAAGTTGAAGGTAGTGGAGCCACTTAATACTCTCTTTAAAGATGAAGTAAGATTGGTGGGAAAAACGTTAGGTATTGATCCAACAATTTTGGGGCGTCATCCTT
>JAYVBN010000613.1:0-2129 GCA_043750455.1 Bacteroidia bacterium
TGTTGAAAAATTCGTTGGGATTAGTGGCAACAGAGATGGCTTAGATAATCTTCCCGATTGCGAATCCTTGCCTGCTTTTGAAATGACATGCGTAGAGAAACATATTCAACAAAAAATAACAGAAAATTTTAAAGATAGACCGGTCGTAATGGGCAGATGTGCACATCTTACTGAACCAAAAGAAGTTCATCTGCAACAAGGTCGGGCGCAGTGCCAGGCACGGCATATGTGTTATCGTGGTTGTCCTTTTGGTGGGTATTTTAGTTCAAATTCCTCTACACTTCCATGGGCCAAGAAAACAGGAAACCTAACCATCAGGACTGATGCTGTAGTAGAGTCTATCATCTATGATGAAGAAAAAAAGAAAGCGATTGGCGTTAGGGTTATTGATGCGACTACAAAAGTTAAAACGGAATTCTATGCAAGAATTATTTTTGTAAATGGAGCAACTCTTAACTCTAACTTGATTTTGCTAAATTCTAAATCGAATAGATTTCCCAACGGATTAGGTAACGACAATGGATAGCCTCGCGAACCCCTGGCAATGTCTTTACTCCATAGCCTGTGTAAAAACCTGGGGCATAGATGGTGTGCTTGTACCAAGGCCTTCTCGGTAGGCCATTAGGTGAAAGCAATTTTTGTTCCGCCTGATACAGTAATTCATTAAGCTTATTCAGATTGGTGTTAGGTTTTGGATTTGCAGCATATAGATCCGCAAATGTTGTGGCACTTTTCTCTAATGCACTTATAGCATTTTGTAAACTAGAGAAGTTAATGAATGGAACAGCCTCTTTAGCAACAGGGGGAACGTACGTCTTTGTGGGGTCGGCTGCCAATACGTATCTCTTTTCTTTAATCATTTGATTTTCCACTTCGGTTGATTCCCTCAGGTTATCAATTAAGGCAGTTACCTCCGTCAAATATCCACTTAGTGTTTTATGAAAACCTTTAAAATCAAAAGGCAATACATCAGACTCAACTAATCTTAGTGTAGCCCTGCCTCCAGTTTTGGCAAGGGCAATTCCGTAATCAAATTTAGGATCGCCAAAGCGTTTATAATGCTCGTACGAATCGTAGATGGAATGATAAACACCACCACCGCCTTCGCCACCATAGCCAATGTTCAATGAGGGTACTCCCAAGTGTTGTATGAAAGGAGTATAATCTGATCCGGAACCCAACGCCCCAATCGTCATCGACTTCTTATTCAATATTTCTTTCTTCACTTTCGCTGAAGCAGCAGTTGAAGCCTGATAAGATTTTCCGCGTTCGAATACGCTCACTCCGGTTTGCGGATCCATTACATCGCGGCCAACTTCACTTATCATCGTCTCTAATGTGTGCGAGCCTTGTGCGTATAAAAACCCTCTTCCATTTCCATCGGAGTTGATATACGCCACGGCCTTTTGTTGTAGTTCTTTTTCGTGATTGAACAACGCAATTGGAAGGAAGCTCAGGAGCAAATTGAGATTGCTGCAACGGCAATCACTGAATATACCAAGCAAGTAGATGCAGCAAGTAAGATACTAATGCTGCGATAGATTTTTTAACGCAACAACACAAAGGCCACACAGTCATCTCCATTTTCAAAAGATTGCATTCTATTCCGTGGTCTATGTCCTCACAGACACGTTTTTTCGGTCTGTGAGGACATAGACCGAGGATAAGGGAAGGGGGATCAGACACAGGCCGAGGATTTTGTCAAAGTGATCTTTGCGGACTTGGTGTCTCTGCGTGATTTAAAAATAAACTTCAGCAAATCTGAAACTTAAATCGTAATATTACGATTATACACACATGGGACTTTCCAAGACCGAAGAATTCACAAAATCACAAAACGAGATAGCTGCTTTGGCTAAGGCCTTGGGCCACCCTGCCCGCATAGCTATCCTTCAATTTTTGGCAGAACAAAAATCCTGTGTTTGTGGAGATATTGTCAACGAACTTCCACTGTCACAATCTACCGTATCGCAGCACTTGAAAGAATTGAAAAAAGTAGGACTGATAAAAGGAGACATTGAAGGGCCAAGTGTTTGCTATTGTGTGGATACTAAAGCATTCGCTAAGGCTAAGAAAATGATTGACGAACTTTTCAATGTCGTTCAGGTAAACTGCTGCTAAAAAAATTT